>URYX01000001.1 GCA_900552225.1 uncultured Oscillospiraceae bacterium
ACCACGACCACCGGCAGCACCACGACCACAACCGCCGGTGAAACCACCACGACCGCCGAAAGCACCACGACCACGACGGAAAACACGACCGCGACGACCGGGTCGAAGCACTACGTCGAGGGCAAAAAGCAGACCTGGAAGGCCCCGACCTATTTCACGACGATGGATCAGGACGGCGTCGGCAGCCGCTGGATCTATGAGTATGCGTTCAACAAGGATTTCTCGGACATCCGGCCCATGGATCCGAACGGCAAGCTGTTCAAGAGCAGCGTCTGCATCGCCAATGAGACGGCTTCGCTGGCCTCTCCGTGGAATACGGACCTGTACATCATGCCCGGTATGGCCAACCGCGGCACCGCCGAGGAGCCCGTATGGGTTCCCGTGGACGCCATCCAGACCTTTGTGGCGTCGGTGGACGGCCGCCTGTCCGTGGACGCGAGCACGATCGTGCGCCGCTTCGGCAGCGCGGAATCCGGCACGGAGGCCACCTACACCGCGGAATACGCGATTTATCTGAACGATCAGAAGATCTGGCCGGCGGACGATGCCTGGGCCGTGGTCAGCAGCGAATGCGGCAACAAGCTGGAGGTGCCGGCGCTGAACGACATCCGCGTTAAGAAGGGCGATCGGATGCGCTTTGCGGTAAATGCCGGCGCAGGCTCCAGCTTCAATGACCTGACCCAGTGGTATGTCACGGTTCACGAGACCGAGCTGATCGAGACCGACGACCCGAACGCTCCGGATATCCCGGCCGGCGATATGCTGCCGATCGGTGTGGCGGCGCTGTGCGTGGCGATGGCTGCGGCGGCCGCGATCCTGGTGTCCGGCAAAAAGGCAAAGGCGCAGTAAACCGAACAGGTCCCGTGCCGGTGTGCGGGAGCGGGAATGCAGGGGAGCGGTTGCGGTTCCCCTGCACCTCTCCTTTCTCCCGGCCTGCGGCGCGGGCTCGGAATACGGCAGCACAGTAATCTCAAGAAGGAGGATTTTCCTTGAAACAGGTTTTCCGTAAGGTGGGGCTCCTGGCCCTGACCGTAACGCTGACGGCGTCCGCACTGCTGTCCGGAGCTGCAGCGGCCTCGGCGGCCGCGTTTGATCTCAGTCAGTACGAGGTGACGACATATAAGGCCCCGAGCTACAAGGCGAAGGACACCATGCAGGGCATCGGCACCGTCTGGCAGTATGAGTATTCCGAGGGCGAGCACAGCCTCGACTTCAAGCCGACGACCAAGGTGCTCGGACTCTATGTTTCCCATAAGGACGAGGAGATGGAGGGTGGCAAGGGGCAGGCCGCCGGTCTGTTCAGCTACTGGGGCACCGATATCTACCTGGCACCCGGCTATCTGGCGGCGGGCAATGTACCGCTCAACGCGGTGCAGGTGTTCGTGGTGCCGGAGGACGGCTATGCCACCGTCAACTCCTGCGACATCATCCGCCACTATGGCAACGCGGACGACAACACGATGGACTGCGAGGTCGCGGTGTATCTCAACGACCGGAAGATTTGGCCCGAGGGCGATGCCTGGGCCGCCGTCAATCCGCAGCTGACCCCGCCGAACACGCTGACCATGCCGCAGTTCGGCGACCTGGAGGTCCAAAAGGGCGATAAGATCCGCTTTGTGCTCGGGCCCGGGAACATGCAGTATGTTTCGTGGGATGACCCGGTCAAATGGTATGTGACGGTGGATCTGTACACGAAGAAGGCGGAGACCGATCCGCCGACGACCACAACCGAGGAGCCGACGACTACGACGGCCTCCGTCACCTCGACCACCGGAAAGGGCAGCACAACCGCCTCCGTCACCAAAACGACCGGCAGCACCGCTTCTACGGCGGCGGCCGACGGCGAGGCCGAGTCCTCCCCCGTATGGCCCTGGATTGTCGGCGGTGTGGTGATCCTTGCGGCAGCGGGAGCCGCAGCAGCGGTAATCCTGATCCGTAAGAAGAAGGCAAAGACCTAAACCGCCCGGGATACCCCGGAGCGTTGGGACACAATCCCCTCCCCGCCGCCCGGTGCGGCGGGGAGGAACGGCAGGGAAGGGCATGGCGTGATGATGAAACGGAAAATAATCGCAGGATTCCTCAGTGTGACTCTGACGCTGTGCCTGGCGGCGGGGCCGGCGGCCGCGCTGTCGGCGGAGGACCAGCCCTGCTCCGCGCCGCTGGAGAGCGGCAGCACGGCGGACTTCGCCTATACGGCCTACCGGCAGCAATACGCACAGGCGGGATTCCCGCAGCGCGAGATTGCGGTGCCGCTGACGCAGGCGGAGGGCGGTGAGGCGACCCGCGTCCGGACGGACGGCGGGGAGGAGCGGGACGGCTGGCTGACACGGGAGGAGGAAACCGTGACCTGGCCGTTCACCGTGGCGGAGACTGGCTGGTACCGCCTGCAGATCTGCTACTTTACGGGCGGCGGCAGCGCCGTCATGGAGCGCGGGCTCCGCATTGACGGAGAGCAGCCGTTCAGTGAGGCGGAGGGCCTGTCCTTTTTCCGTATGTGGCAGGACGTGCCGGTCACCGACACCGTCGGGGACCATCGGTTCGCCGTGGACCGGCAGGGCAATGAGCGCCTGCCGGAGCAGACCGTGGCGGCGGACTGGAGCACGGTGTGGGTGCGCGAAAGCAGCGGCATGGTGACCGAGCCGCTGTGCTTTTACCTGACGGCGGGCGAGCACACTCTGTCGCTCACCGCACTGCGGGAGGATATGGTCATCGGAGCGATGACTTTCGGCCAGCCGGAGGAGCTTCCCTCCTATGAGGCCTACCGGCAGGCCCACGCGGCCGCGGCCGAGGTGCCGTCGTTTAGCTTCGTGCGGCAGGGCGAGGATTACCTGCGCAAATCGCATCAGGAAATCGTGCCGATCAATGACCGCACCTCGGCGGCCACGCAGCCGGCCTCCGCGTCGATTCTGTATCTGAATACGGTCGGCGGCTCGGGCTGGAGCGTAAACGGCATGTGGATCGAATGGGAGATCACGGTGCCGGAGGACGGACTGTACCGTCTGGCACTCCGCTACCGTCAGAATTTTTTGAGCGGCATGACCGCGAACCGGCGGCTGCGGCTGGACGGAGAGGTGCCGTTTGCCGAGGCGGAAACGCTGGAATTTCCCTATCATAACGGATGGAAAAACAAGGTGCTCGGCGGAGAGGACGGCGACTGGCTGCTCTATCTGACCGCGGGCACCACCCACATACTGCGCCTGGAGTGCACGCTCGGAGCCTCGGCCCCGCTGCTGCAGACGGCGCAGGAGCTGGCCTCCTCCCTCAATACGGTGTACCGCCGGATGGTCATGTACATGGGCAGCGCGCCGGATACCAACCGCGACTACAAGGTGGAGGAGATTCTGCCGGAGGAGATGGCGGTGCTGGCGCGGAGCCGCGATCGGCTGACAGCCCTTTCGGAGGAGCTGATTGCCCTGTCCGGCGGCCGCGGCGATGCCAATGTGGCCATCGATAACCTCTGTGACGTATTGCAAAAAATGGTGAAGGATCCGCGGGACGTTCCGTCTCTGCTGACCACCTTCCGTGACTATATCGCCTCGCTGAGCACCTGGATTCAGACCCAGAGCAAGCAGGCACTCGAGATTGACTGGCTGGCGCTGCTCGGGCATGACGATGCGCCGCCGGAGGAATCGGCGGGCTTTTTCCGCAGCCTCTCCTTCGGCTTCCGGTCGTTCCTGTCCTCCTTCGTGACGGATTATTCCATGATGCTCGGGGAGGAGTCGGATGAGACCATCGAGGTGTGGATTGCCTCGGGACGCGATCAGGCGCAGATTCTGAAGGAGCTGGTGATGAACCGCTTCAGCACGGAATACGGCATCGGCGTCAACCTGAAGCTCGTCAGCGGACAGCTGCTGCTCGCCACCATGGCGGGCGAGGGCCCGGACGTGGCGCTCGGCCAGAGCTCCGCCGACGTGATGAATTTTGCCCTGCGGCATGCCCTGCAGAGCATAGAGCAGTATGATGGCTTTGAGACGCTGCGGCAGGAGTTCTCCGACGAGGCGTTTGTGCCGCTCTCGTGGGGAGAGCAGGTATACGCCCTGCCCGAGCAGCAGACCTATCCGCTGCTGTTTTACCGCTCGGATGTATTGAACGAGCTCGGGCTGCCGCTGCCCTCCTCCTGGCAGGAGCTGTACACGGTCATCGGTGAGCTGCAGAAGAATAACCTGCAGTTCGGCTATCCGACCGGGCTCTACGGCTACGCGACGATGCTCTATCAGCAGGGCGAGCAGCTGTACGAGCCGGACGGCGCACAGAGCCGTCTCAGCGGCCGCACGGCGGTGGAGACCTTCAAGGAGTGGGTACGGCTGTATACGAACTACGGGATTCCGGTGGAATACGACGCCTCCAACCGGTTTCGCTCCGGCGAGATGCCGCTGCTGATTGCCGATTATACGCTGTATAACACGCTGTCGGTATTCGCACCGGAAATCCGCGGTCAGTGGGGCTTTATGGTGCTTCCCGGCGTGCAGGAGGCCGAGCGCGTGAACCGCTCCTCCGCCTCGGCGGTGACGGGCTGCGTGATGATCGGCCAGAGCGGGCATAAGGAGGCCGCGTGGACGTTCATGAAGTGGTGGGCCTCGGCCGATACGCAGGCGCGCTACGGCAGCCGCCTGGAGGCGGTGCTCGGCACGTCCGCGCGCTATGCCGCCGCCAACAACACCGCCCTGCGGCAGCTCTCCTGGACCGCCTCGGAGCTGCGGGTGCTGGAGACCCAGCGGTCGTGGGTGCACGGAATCCCGGAGGTGCCCGGCTCCTATTACACCTCCCGCCATCTGGACAACGCCTTCCGGCGTGTCGTCAACTACGGCGAGGACGAGCGCAAAACACTGATCGAGTACGCTCAGGTGATCGACGAGGAAATTCGCTATAAACGGCGGGAGCTGAGGCTCTCATAAGGAAAGGGGTGACCGGCCATGTGGTCTTATTTGCGAGGGTATCTCAAGACCCACGGGATTTATTACCTGTTTATACTTCCCTTCCTGGTTCTGTTCTGTATTTTTACGGTAGCTCCTGTGCTGACTTCGATTTTTTACAGCTTTACCTACTATAACATTCTGGAGGCCCCGCAGTTTCTGTGGGCGGATAACTACGTGCGCCTGTTTACGCAGGATACGGTGTTCCTGACGGCCATCAAGAATACTCTGCTGATTGCGCTGGTGACGGGGCCGGTGAGCTACCTGCTCTGCTTCTTCCTGGCGTGGATGATCAACGACCTGAAGCCGCGGATGCGGGCGGTGCTGACGCTCTGCTTCTACGCCCCCTCCATCACGAGCTCAGTGTACGTGGTGTGGACCTACGTCTTCAGCGGCGACCGCTACGGCCTGCTGAACAGCGTGCTGCTGCGGCTGAACCTCATCGACACCCCGATTCTGTATCTGAAGAATCCGGATTACATGATGATGGTGGTCATCATCGTGTCGCTGTGGATGAGCATCGGCACCAGCTTCCTGGCGTTCGTGGCCGGCTTTCAGGGCCTCGATAAGACGCTGTACGAGGCGGGCGCCGTGGAGGGTGTCAAAAACCGGTGGCAGGAGCTGTGGTATATCACGCTGCCGATGATGCGGCCTCAGCTGATGTTCGGTGCCGTGATGCAGATCAGCGCCGCCTTCTCGGTCGGCGCGGTGGCGGATGCCCTGGTGGGCTTCCCCAGCGTGGATTACGCCACGCATACGGTGATGAATCACCTGATCGACTACGGCAATATCCGGTTTGAGCTCGGCTATGCCTCGGCCATTGCCACGGTGCTGTTTTTCATGACGGTCGGCACCAACGAGGTCATCAACAAGCTGCTCAGCAAAGTGGGAAAGTGAACGGAAAACGGAGGGATCCAGGTGAAAAAGGATAAAGCAACCGCCTCTGTGCGGCGGCCGGGACGACGGCTGCTGCATCATTTCCGGGTGGGACACGGCAACCGTTCGCTCGGCGGCAATCTGTGCATGGGCCTGTTTCTGCTGCTGATGGCGGTGTTTATGGTGTTTCCGCTGGTTTATACCGTCTGCAACGCCTTCAAGCCGCTGAGCGAGCTGTTTCTGTTTCCGCCGCGCTTCTTCGTGCGCAACCCGACGCTGCAGAATTTCATCGATCTCGGCAATCTGGTGTCCTCCTCCTGGGTGCCGTTTTCACGCTACCTGTTCAACACGGTATTTATCGCGGCGGCCGGCACGGCGGGACACGTGTTTGTATCGGCCCACGCGGCCTATGCGCTGGCCAACAATAAGTTTGCCGGCTCGCGCTTTATCTTCAAGGTGATCGTGCTGTCGCTGATGTTTTCGTCGGCGGTGACCGCGGTGCCGAGCTACCTGATCCTGGCGGACTTCGGCTGGATCGACAGCTACGCGGCCGTGATCGTGCCGGCCTTCAGCAGCAGCCTCGGCGTCTACCTGCTCAAGCAGTTTATGGAGGGAGTTCACCCGGCTCTGCTCGAATCGGCCCGCATGGACGGTGCCGGCGAGTTCCGGGTGCTGTGGAGGATCGTGATGCCGATCGTGCGGCCGGCCTGGCTGACGCTGATCATTCTGATGGTGCAGAACCTGTGGAACAGCAACAGCGGCTATATCTTTTCGGAGCAGCTCAAGACCCTGACCGGAGCGCTCAATCAGATCGTGGCCGGCGGCATTGCCCGCGCCGGAACGGCCGGCGCCGCTTCTCTGTTTATGATGATTGTGCCGATTACGGTATTTGTGGTAACGCAGTCCAACGTCATCGAGACGATGGGTACCTCCGGCATGAAGGATTGAGAACGCACCGTAGGATACGGCAGCGAGGGAAAGGACGGTCGGCGTGAAACGATACAGAGGAATAGCCGCGGTGCTGTCGGCACTGGTGCTTTGTGTGACCGGCGCGGTGGGAGCCCGGGCGGTGGCCTACGACAGCTATATCTATGAAAAGGAAACGGGAAAGGCCCTGCGTGCGCCGACGGCCATGGTCCCGGAGCTCTGCCTCAACGGCAATACCTATGCCATGTCACTGTTCCGCAACCCGGAGGACGCGGCGGTGGACGGCGAGGGCCGGGTGTATATTCTGGATTCCGGCAACAGCCGGGTGGTGTGCCTGTCGCCGGAGCTGGAGCTCCTGTGGACGCTGACCCGCCCGGAGGGGAACGGGAGCTTTACCGATGCCCGGGGCCTGTTTGTGGGCAACGGTATGCTGTATATCGCGGACACGGGGCATGCCCGGGTGCTGCAGTACCCGCTGCCGCAGTCGCAGGAGGAGGCGGACGCGGCGCTGCCGCTCATCCTGGCTCCGAAAAATCTCCTGGTGGAGAACGACACGGGCTTTAAGCCGACCAAGCTGGTGGCGGACAGTCAGGGCCGCCTGTTCATCGTGACCGAGGGCGTGTACGAGGGACTGGTGGAGCTGGCCTCCGACGGAGAATTCCTGGCCTATGTCGGTGCCAACCGCGTCAAAATGTCGCTGCTTGATCAGATCTGGCGGCTGTTTTCCACCGAAGCCCAGTGGCGGGCCAGCGAAAAATTTGTGCCGGTGGAGTTCAGCAACGTCTGCATGGACAGTGAGGGCTTTATCTTCACCACCTCGCGCGGCACCTCGGGAGACGAGATGCCGATCCGCCGCCTGAACCTGAGCGGCAGCGACGTGCTGAAGAACGCGGAGGACGAGGTCAGGCTCGGAGATGCCGATCTGCCGTCCCAGGCGGCTGCCACCTATTTCGGAGACGTGGCGGCGGGCCCCTACGGAATGTTCGCCGGGCTCGACCGGACCCGCGGACGCGTCTTTGTGTATAACGCGGATGTGCGGCTGCTGTTTGAATTCGGCGGCTCGGGCAGCCAGAACGGCACCTTCCAGAATCCGGTGGCGCTGCTGTGGCTGCAGGACGGACGGATGGCGGTGCTCGACCGCCTGACGGGCAACCTGACCGTGTTCCGCCCGACCGCCTACGGGGAGCTGGTGCTGTCCACCGCCTACTACGAGGACATCGGAGACTATACGGCCTCGGCCGAGGCCTATACGCGCATCCTGACCATGAACGCCAACAGCGAGATTGCCTATGTCGGCGTGGGAGAGCAGTATTACCGCCAGGGAAACTACAAGGAGGCCATGCGCTGCTATCAGCTCGGCAACGACACCAAGTCCTATTCCAAGGCCTTTGTCAAGGAGCGGCAGAAAACGCTGAGCGTGGTCATTCCGTTCGTAATCGGTGCGCTGCTGCTGGCGGCCCTCGCCGCCATCGTGTCGGCGGTGGTGAAAAAGGTGCGGGAGCTGCGCGAGAGCGTGCGGAAGATCCGGAATATGCAGAAGCGGTGAGGGAAGGAGACGGTGTACGATGGGATACGGAAAAGAACTGAAATATTCCCTGTATACGGTGTTCCATCCGTTCAAAGGGTTTTGGGAAATCAAATATGAGGGGCGGGGCAGCCTGCGGGCCTCTATGACCTTTTTGGCGCTGTGCGTGCTGTCGCAGATTCTGCGCGGACAGCTGACCGGGTATATGTTCAACGAATATTACCCGGAGAGCGTGAATGCACTGCTCGTAACGGCCCAGGTGCTGGCACTGTTTTTCCTGTGGTGCCTGGCCAACTGGTGCCTGACCACGCTGCTGGAGGGGGAGGGCAGCCTGCACCATATCATGGTGGCGGTGGGCTACTGCCTGCCTCCCGTGATTCTGGCCAACGTGGTCAACTGTATTTTAAGCAACCTGATTTCGCAGGACGAGGAGGCCTTCCTGCACTACATCGACGGAATGGCGCTGCTGTGGTTCGGCTTTCTGCTGCTGGCGGCGACCGTGGTGGTGCAGCAGTATTCGCTGATGAAAACCGTCGGCACCTCGATCCTGACCGTGTGCGTCATGCTGATTTTTGTCTTTATCGGAATTCTGTGCGTGAGCCTGGTGCAGCAGGTGGTGTCCTTTGTCAACTCCGTGTACAGCGAGATTGTGTACCGTGTTTGAGCGGCGGCAGGAGGAATCAACGTGAACAAGCAGTACTTAAGACCGTGCCGTATCGCGGCGTTGCTGTGCGCGGCCGCTCTGACGGCCGCGATGCTGTCGTCGGCGGAGTCGTCGGAGACCGCGGAGAGGCAGCCGTCGGGGCAGACCGGCTCGGCCGGCAGCCTGTCGTCGGAGGTAACGGAGCTGACCTCCGGGGAGCGCTTCCGCCGGGATTTTTATACGTCGGACAGCCGCCTGATCCCGCCGGAGGGAATGACGGCCGGCGTCGGAACGGACATTCCCGAGGGGATGGAGCGGGGGGCCGCGAGGGGCGGCCTGGAGCTGTATTTTTCGGAGGAGACGACCGAATTTGCCGTGCGCGACACCGCGTCCGGCAAGGTGTGGCTGTCGGCTCCGTCCGATCGGTCGCTGGACCTGGTGGCGGTCGGTGATGCACAAAAGAGACTGTCGGCGCTGCTCTGGCTGGATTTTTACAATGCCAAGGGCGCACTGCAGACCTTCGATTCCTATAACCAATCGGTTGCGTTCGGCAGCTTCACGACCGAACGGCTGCCGGACGGCGTCGGCATTCACTACCGGATCGGCAAGCCGAAGACGGTGACCAGCGCCGATGTGCCGAACATCATTTTTGCGGATCGGTTTGAGAGCTTTTTGGCGCGGATGACCCCGTCCCAGGCGGACGACACCTCCAGCCGCTACCGGAAATACTCGCTGTCCTCGGCCCGTACCGAGGAGGCCCGGCAGAAGATTCTGAACCAGTATCCCACGGCGGCGCAGGGCGACATCTACGTGCTGCGCAACCCCGAGGATCCGCTGCTCTCCATGATCGCGGACAATCTGCGCGCGGCCGGATATACGGACGAGGACCTGGCGCAGGATCACGCGGCGCACGGCATCGAGGCGGTGTCGGAGCCGGCGGAGATGTTCGAGGTGACCCTGCACCTGCGGCTGCAAAACGGGAGGCTGTCGGCCGAAATTCCCGGCGACTCCATCCGGAGCCCGGAGGGATCGCCGCTGTACCGCCTGCATGTGCTGCCCTGCTTCGGAGCGGCCAACCTGAGCTCGCGCGGCTATATGCTGGTGCCGGACGGCGCCGGCGGACTGGTTTATCTCAACAGCTTTTCCTCGACCAACGAGGCGCTGCAGCTTCCCGTCTACGGGGCGGACGAGGTGCTGCGCCGGACGGAGGCGGGGGCCCGGACGGAGGCGGTCTGCCTGCCGGTGTTCGGCATGAAAAACGAGGACGCCGGCTTTGCGGCCTCCATCGACGCGGGCGAGGCTGCGGCCACGGTAAACTGCGCCATTCCGGGACTGCAGAATTCCTATAACTGCGTGTGGGCCTCATTCCTGCTGAACCCGCGCGATTCGTTCAGCTCGGTCGGCAACGGCGTCGTCACCACGATGTACCCGTCGCAGCTCTGGGCGGGCGACCTGGCAGTATCCTTCGATTTTCTCGGCGCGGAGGAGGCCGACGTGGCCGGCATGGCCCGCTCCTGCCGCCGCTGGCTGCAGGAACGGGGACTGCTGACCTCGACGCGCCTGACGGATACGCATCAGACCTTCTTGCTGGAGACGGTCGGCATGGCGGACCGCGATGCCTCCTTCCTCGGCCTGATCCCGTATAAAAAGAAGCTGACGCTGACCACCTTCGAGGAGACGGAGACCATCCTGCGCACCCTGCGGGAGCAGGGCGTGGAGTCGATCGCACTGCAGCTTTCGGGCTGGATGAAGGGCGGCCTCCGCCATACCTCGGATTCCCGCAAGCCCGAGAGCGGATTGGGCGGGACCAAGGGCCTGTCCTCCCTGCTGGAGACGGCGCATGCGGAGCAGATCTCCGTGTTCGGCAGCATGGGAATCCAGGAGGTCAGCAGCCCGTCGCTGTTCTATCCCAAGAAGTCGCGGCTGGTGCGGCGGCTCGGTGACGTGTACGCACACCGCGCCCGGTTCGATTACGCCAGCGGGCTGGCGCTCGGCAATGAGGATACCCCCTATCTGCTGACGCCGTCCCTGCTGCCCGACGAGGCCGCTGCGGCGGCGGAGGCGCTCATGCAGCTGGGCTTCGACGGTGCGGCGGTGCCCGATCTCGGCCAAAGCCTCTATTCGGACTATCACGAGAGTCATTTTGTGCGGCGGGACGAGAGCCAGCAGTACACGCGGCAGGCGCTGGAGGCGCTGTCCGCGGGCGGCGGGGCACTGGTGGACACGGGCTATGCCTATGCGCTGTCCTCGGCGGCCATGCTGACCAATCTGCCGCTCGGGGGAAGCGGATATTCCCGCGTCAACGAGGAAGTGCCGTTTTATCCGATGGTGATTCACGGCTACCTGCGCTACGCGGGCACGGAGCTGAACCACAGCGACGACGCACAGTCGTATGCGCTGCGCTGCGTGGCCTACGGCGCCATGGTGCATTACACCTGGTCCTACCGCGACTCGTCGCAGATCAAATTCAGCAACTACAGCGATTATTATGCGCTGTGCTGGCAGGATACGCTGGAGCAGGCCGTCACGCTGTACCGGCACATCGACGGCACGACGGCGCATCTTGCCTCACAGGAGATCACCGGATACCGCAGCCTGAACGACCAGGTGACGGTGACGGAGTACGCGGACGGCACCGCGGTATATGTCAATGCGGGCCGTAACCCGGTGACGGTGGACGGCATTGCCGTTCCGGCGATGGACTTTGTGGTGACGGAAGGGGGAACGGCACGGTGAAACCGGTAAAATTACTCAAGGCACGGCGGCTGCCGATGAAGCAGAAGCGCTATCTCTACGGCCTGATCTTTACCCTTCCGGCCATCATCGGCCTCGTTTGGCTGTTTCTGATTCCGCTGTTCTCCTCCCTCCGCATGAGCTTTTCCTCCGTCACCTTCGATACGCAGGCCGGGAGAGCGGTCAACGTGTTCGTGGGCACCAAAAACTATGTGACGGCGCTGCTGGAGGATGCCAATTTCAATAAATACCTGGTGGGAGCGCTGAAGAAAACGGCGGTCGAGGTGCCGATCATCGTCCTGTTCAGCTTCTTTGCGGCCACGCTGATCCATGAGAAATTTCCCGGCCGCGGGGTGGCGCGCTTTTTCTTCTTTCTGCCGCTCGTGCTGGCCTCGGCCACGGTCATGACGATGGACTCGACCGACCTGTTCCAGAACTCCATGGCCAACGCGGATTTTAAATCGATCGACGGGGCGGGAGGCTTCCTGCAGGGCATCGAGCTCGCCCGGCTTTTGGAATTCACCGGACTGCCGGAATCCCTGTGTGACCTGATTCTGAACGGTGTCAACAGCGTGTTCAAGGTCATCAGCCTCTCGGGAGTGCAGATCATCGTGCTGCTTGCGGCTCTGCAGTCGGTGTCCCCGTCTCTGTATGAGATGGCGAGGGTGGAGGGGGCCTCCTCGTGGGAGATTTTCTGGAAAATCACCTTTGTGCTGATTTCCCCGATGCTGCTGCTGTGCGCCATCTACTCGGTGGTGGATTCCTTCACCGCCTATGACAACCGGGTCATCCTGGAGGTCTCGGAGCAGATGTACGGCAAGGGCAACTACGGCCTGGCCTCGGCCATGTCGTGGATCTACTTTGTGGTGGTGACCGTCATCCTGCTGATTGTGGCGGGTGTCGGCTCCAGGCTCGTGTTCTACTACGATAACTTACGGGCGGAGAGAAAGGAGGAAGCGGTATGACAAGACAGCGCGTATCCCTGCTCCGTTCGGGAGCGGGACGGCAGCGGCTCGAGAACAAAAGCCGGAGGATTGCGTGGCACGTGGTGCGCTATCTGCTGGTGTTCGGCATCTCCTTCATCATCATCTACCCGATGCTGGTCAAGCTGTCGGTTTCGCTGATGACGGAGGCCGACCTGATGGACCCCACCGTCAAATGGGTGCCGCGTCACGTAACGTGGGACAATTACGCCAAGGTAATCGAGGCGCTGCATATCCAGAGCTCGCTGCTTAATTCGCTGCTTTATACGGTGGGCATCACGGCGCTGCAGCTGCTGAGCTGCACCATGGTGGCCTACGGGCTGGCCCGCTACGCCTACCCCGGCAGCAGGCTCGTGTTCCTGCTGATGATTTTCACACTGGTGATCCCGCCGCAGACCTATATGTCGGGCCTGTACGTGCAGTTCCGGTTTTGGGATCCGTTCGGGCTGGTGACGGCCCTGACGGGGAGCACAGGGGTGACGAATACCTTTGTCCCCTTCATCCTGCAGGCGGTGCTGTGCCAGGGCCTGCGCAACGGACTGTATGTGTTCCTGATGCGGCAGTATTTCCGGAATCTGCCGGGTGAGCTGGAGGAGGCGGCCAACGTGGACGGGGCCGGGGTGATGAAGGTGTTTTTCCGGATCATCCTGCCGAACTCCGTCCCGATCCTGGTGACCGTCAGCGTGCTCTCGGTGGTGTGGCAGTGGAACGACAGCTATAACAACGCCATGCTGGCAAGTCAGATGGACTTTCTGGCCACCAACGTCGGCAACATCGGCACCCTGCTGCGGGAGGGACATCAGTCCGCGGACCATCTGGCCGGCAACTCGGCCCTGCTGTCCGCCTGCAAGAACGCCGCGGCCATGCTGATGAGTCTGCCGATCGTGATTTTCTTCGCACTGGTGCAGAAGAGCTTTTCGGAAAACCTGGCGCGAACCGGTATTGTAGGCTGACGGCGAAGATAGGAAGCCGTTGCAAATATAAGTCAAGATAAAGAGAGGTAATGAAACATGACAAAGTGGATGGCAAGGCTTTTGGCGCTGACGCTGGCGTTTGCGCTGCTGATGACGGGCTGCTCCGATACACCGGCGGCCTCGGGTACCTCCGATGGCAGCAGGACCGGCTCCGGCAGCACACCGGACGGCAGCAGTCCGTCGGGCGAGACGATGGACCTGGGCGGCATGGAGATCGTGTTTACGTCCATGGGCCCCGGCTATTTCGATGTGGACGAGAGCTCCGATATCTACGACGAAATGCAGGATTTTATCGCGGAGGTGGAGACGCGCTTCCACTGCAAGCTGCGCTTTGACCACTACGGCCCGTGGGACGTCTATTTCCAGAAGCTGCAGGACATGACCATGAACGGTGACTTCTTCGGAGATATCGTGGCATTTGATGCCTACATCTATCCCTCCACGCTCCTCAACGGCATCTTCGTGCCGATTGACGAGTATATCAACGTGAAGGATTATGACCTGTGGGAGCAGGGCTGCGAGGACTTCTTCACCATCAAGAACCGCATCTATGCGGTCAGTGCACATTCGGAGACGCTTGTCCCGCTGTACTTCTGCCTCTATAACAAGACCCTGTTTGAGGAAAAGGGCCTCAGCGCTAAATATGACCTGAAATCGATGGCCATGAACCGCGAGTGGACGTGGGATAAATTCCGCGAGGTCATGCGTGCCTCCACGCTCGATACCAACGGCGACGGTGTGACGGATATCTGGGGCCTCAGCGCCCAGGGCTATCAGTTTGCGACGCTGCCGAATGCGCTGTCCATCGCCAACGACGCGATGGCCACCCGCAAAAACGGGGACAGCGTCAAGGTGACCATGAACGAGGCCCCCTATCTGGAGACGCTGGAATTCGTCAATAAGCTGACCTGGGAGGATAAGGCGGTGTCCACGGACGATAAGTGGCGTGCCTATGACTCCTTCAACAAATTCGCGCTCGGAGAGAGCATGTTCTGGATCGGCACCAACTGGTGGGTCTCCACGCTGCAGACGATGGTGGACGACACGGTGTTCAGCGTGCTGCCGGTGCCGATCGGCCCGAACGCAGGCGGCGAATACATCGTGCGCGATAAGGGCAATGTGCACACCTTCGGTATGCTGTCCACCTGTGAGCACAAGAAGGAGGCGGGCGCGGTCTTTGAGTATTTCATGAAGAACCGTCCGACCGACGGCAAGTCGGTGCGCGCCTCCTGGAGCGATATGGTGTTTGATACCGATTCGCTCGACGTGATCGAGATGCTGTCGAAGCTCCCGCACAGCTTTGCGTGGACGGATGCCAACACGACGAGCTTCAGTGAGGTCATGCTCGGAGAGCACGGCATCCCGGACCGTATCCCGCCCGCCACCTTTGTGGCTACGGTGCAGGACCGTCTGCAGGCCGACCTCGACCAGCTGTGGAGCCTGGCGGATTTTGACTGAGTCCGCATTCCGTAAAGGGCCGCGCAAGGCGGTCTCCCGAGAAAGGATGAGTTACGTGAAAAGATGGTTGGCGGGCGTCTGTGCCCTGCTCCTGACACTGTCCCTGTCGGCGTGCCATACGTCGGACGGCCCTTCGGGGCCGTCCTCCTCGGCGCCGTCTGCATCCGACGGAACAGGAGATTCCGATACGTCGGCGCCGTCGGGGAGCGGATCGGAGGTCTCCGCACCGGATGTCCCGGCGGCGGGCACCTCTTTGGAGGTGCCGAAGTTTTCCAAGGCGAACGCGCTGCTTTACAATAAGAACTATACGATTCAGGTGCGCGAGGAGGGCGGCGAGTGGCAGAGCATCAAGGCCTACCTCACCCGTATCAATGCCAATACCTATCAGAATATCAAGGCGACCGACCCGGTGGAGAACGCCTCCACCGTCTATTTCGGTATCGGTGACAAGCCGGTGGAGGTGTCGCTGAAGAAGGCGGAGGGCCGCATCGACCGCGTCGAATTCCTCCCGGAATCGGAGGCGGCCAGTGCGTCGGTGTCCGATGGTGAGGCCACCGTCCGGATCACGGCCCCCTGCAATCTCTGCCTGCGCATCAACGGCGAGCGCTATGACCTGGTGCACATTTTCGTGAATGCCGCCAACCCGGATCGCCCGACCGAGAGCTCCGGCGACGTGATCGTGATTCCCCCGGGACGCACCAGCGCCCCGATGGCAGGAACGCAGTCGTGGAACGGGGCCCTGCGCGACCTGCGCATCTACCCGACATCGCTGACCGAGGCGCAGGTACAGCAGGCGGCCGGCGGCGCCGATCTCGGCGGCTACACCTACCGCTGGGCGCTGGAATCCGACGCCAACGAGGCGGGCGGCCGGCAGTCCACGGTGCTGGGCGAGCCGGGCTTTGACCCCTCCTTCGAGGGCGCCCCGACGGGCTGTGTGCGGATGAACGCCGACGGCGAAGCCATCCAGACGGGCCTCGGACAGAGCTCGGATGAGCTCGACCACTATTCCATCACAGTGTGGGCCTATCTGAAGGACAGCCGCCAGACCTATACCATCATGAACGAGCTGCTGAAGGTCGAGGAGGGCGGCTATATCGCCTCAAACATCGGGGACTGGGTGCATCCCTATCAGACCTCGATCCCCATGAAGGTGGGGGTGTGGCAGCAGATCACGCTGGTCAAGGACGGCTCCGATGTCACGATTTATATCGACGGCGAGAGCGGCGGCCGCGAGGAGCGCGAGCCGCAGGAAAATCCCTATACTTATATCATCGGCAGTGCACTGCCCGGCCGTGAGCTGCTGCTGCATGACAACCAGACGCTGGTGATCTCCCCCGGAGCCGTGCTGTACGGCACGGTGGCGGTGCGCGGCGCGAAGAACGTCACCATCATGGGCGGCGGCATGATCGACATCACGCAGTCGGAAAATTCCGCCACCTGCTACAGCGGTCTGGTCATCAGCCACTCGGAAAATGTGCTGGTGCGGGACATCATCGTCAACAACCCGCGGATTTTCTCCGTGCGGACGATGTATTCGGACAATGTGACGTGGAAAAACGTCAAAATCTTCAGCTCATGGGGCCCGTCGGACGGCTGCAACATCCTCGGCTCCTCCCACGTAACGGTGGACGGCTGCTTTATCCGCAGCAACGATGACGGCGTGTCCGTTTCGGGCGGAAGCCACGACCTGACCATCCGCAACACCACGATTGCCAACGATGCCGCGCACAGCTTCTTCATCAGCGACGCGCAGCGCGTGACGGCGGAGAACATCTACATTCTGGACAGCAAGCAGTTCTCGGGCGGCTACCGCGGCGTGCTCGGCATCTGCGCCGACGGCGCGGCGGAAATCGCGGACATCACGTTTGCGCATATCCGCGTGGGCGACATCCGGGATAATGCCCTGTTCAACTTCAGCGTGCAGTATGACTGGTCGTATACGCTGGAGCCGGGGCGCAGCGTGCGGAATATCACGGTGTCCGACCTGGAATATAACGGCGAGGGCTATGAGCTTTCGACTATCCAGGGCTATGAGGCCGGCCGGACCGTCAGCGGCGTTCACTTTGAGAATGTACGCATCAACGGACAGCATCTGACCGGCGAGTGGGAGGGTATGCTGGAAATCGGGAAGTTTGCCGATAACGTGACCTTCTCCTGAGAAAATCACCGGGCCGGAGGAGTCCGGCCGTCGGAAAGGAATTAGTCTATGAATACTTTGCAGATTCCCCCCTTCTGTGCGGAGAACGACTATCTGAGAAACTATGAGTACCGTCTGCTGATCCGGGAACAGGGGCAGAACTGGCAGCCGATCGTGCCGTACACGGTGCGTATCAACGACAACTTCGGTCAGAACATCGAGCTCTCCGACCCCGTCAGGCTCTCCCCGATGATTTATTTCTCCATGGGCGACCGCCCGGCGGAGATTTTGGTGGAGTGGCTGGGCGGCAGCATCCGGACGGCGGAAATCCTGCCGTCCGGAGCCGGCAGCGTGACCGTGCTGGAGGGCGGCCGGGCCTGTGTGACCGTGACCCGCCCGGCGCAGCTCTGCCTGCGCATCAACGGCGAGCGGTATGAGCTCGTGTATATCTTTGCCAACCCGCCGGAGGAGGCCCCGGAGGCCTCGGAGGATGTGGTCGTGATTCCGGCCGGCCATACGGAGGCTCCGTTCCTGGGCGAAAACGTCTGGAACGGCTCCATCCGCGACGTGCGGCTGTACCGCCGCACGCTGACCGCCGACGAGGCGGCGGCGCTGACCGGGGGCCGTGAGGTGGAGGGCTATACCTACCGCTGGCCGCTGCAGGGAGATCTGGCGGAGGAGAGCGGACAGGGAACCCCGACGATGGTGGGGGACACCGTGTTCGAGGAAACCGACGGCGTTTGGGCGCTGCGGATGGACGGCTGCGGCAACCGCCTGGATACGGGCTTGGCGCTGCCGCAGGAGTGGGCAGAGAGCTACAGCCTGACCGTCTGGGTATACCTGCGCGAGGGAGCCCCCCGCCACTGCCAGATTCTGCAGGAGCTGCTGCATATCTACGCCGACGGCACGGTATGCACCAACATCGGCAGCTGGGAGCACCCCTACCGCTCGCATAATCTGCTGACGGCCGGCGCCTGGCATCAGTTGACATTGACAAAGCAGGGCAGCGATGTTACGCTCTATATTGACGGCGAGAGCGGCGGAACGGAGACCCGCAAGCCGCAGACGCGGGGCTACGGCCTGGTGATCGGCGCGGGGGATATGCGGCAGCAGCTGGTGCTGCGCGACCACCAGACGCTGTACCTGGCGCCGGGTGCCGTGCTGCACGGCACGGTGGTGGCCCTGGGCGTGCGGGACGTGCGCATCTGCGGCAGCGGCATCATCGACATCACGCCGCGCTCGGAATGGCAGACCTGCTTTAACGGCATTCTGGTCATCAACTCGCAGGACGTGGAGATTTCCGGCGTCATCGTCAACAACCCGCGCTTCTTCAGCGTGCGGACGATGCACAGCGAACGGGTACACTGGTCGCACGTGAAGATTTTCAGCTCCTACGGTCCGTCGGACGGCTTCAATGTCTACGGAGCGCACGATGTGACGGCGGAGCACTGCTTCATCCGCTGCAACGACGACGGCTTTTCGCTGAGCGACGGCTGCGCCCGCGTGACCATCCGTCACTGCGTGCTCACAAACGACGTGGCGCATGCGTTCTTCTTCTCCTCGGTGGAGGACGTGCTGGCGGAGGATATGGACATTCTCGACAGCAAGCAGGGCGACTTCGGCTATCAGGGAGTGTTCGGTACCTGCGCCGACGGCGGCCATGCGGTGCGCAACATCACCTTCCGCGACATCCGCGTGGGAGCCTTCCTGCATAACAAGCTGTTTGAAATCTGCACCATGTTCAACCCGGTGTATACCTATGAGCCGGGGAAGATCGTGGAGAACATTCTCTTTGAAAACATCACCTACGCCGGCTTCGGCCATCTGCCGTGCGAGATTCATGGCTACGATGAGACGCGCCCGGTGCGGAACGTGCGCTTCCGCAATGTGACGGTGAACGGGCAGAGGCTGACCGGGGAGACCGGCATCGTCCGTGTCGGCCGTTGCGCGGAGCAGATCGTATTTGAGTAAAGTGAAACCGGAGGTGCGGCAATGAGCGGGCTGTTGGAGAAGGCACAGTGGATTACGGCGAATCGGTTCCATCTGTATAATCGTGCAGTGTCCCACTCCGTGGTTCTGTTCACGCGCTTTTTCGGGGTGCACGGGCGCGTGCGCCGCGCCATGCTGCACATCACGGCCTACGGCCTGTATGAGGCGCAGCTGAACGATCAGCCGGTGGCGGATACGCTGTGTAGCCCCGGCTTTACGTGCTACGGTAAGCGGCTGCAGGTGCAGAGCTATGACGTGACGCGGCTGCTGCGCCCCGATGGGGAAAACCGGCTGCTGGTGTATACGGCGCGCGGCTGGGCGCTTTGGGAGGATCCCGACGCTCTGCATCACACGGTGCTGGCCGCGCTGGAGATCGAGGAGGAGGACGGCACGGTGACGGAGCTGGTGACGGACAGCGAGTGGAAGGTCTCGAGCTGCGACATCGTCACGAGCGACCTCTGCCGCGGAGAGACGCGGGACTATCGCTCGCATTACTCCATGCTGACCAAGCAGCCGGCCGAGGTGCGGGAGCTTCCCCGGCAGATGCTGATTGCGCAGGAGGGCCTCCCGATACGGCGGAAGGAGCATTACACGGTGCAGCGCCTGCTGATTACCCCCCGGGGAGAGCGGGTGCTGGATTTCGGCACCGCCCTGTGCGGCTATGTGCAGGTGCGCGTGCAGGGGCAGCCGGGGGATAAGCTGCGCCTGCAGTACGCGCTGTCGCTCGATAAGAACGGCAACTTTGACGCAGAGGACACCGACGCGATGCCGCAGACCACCTACTTTCTGTGGGACAACACGCGCCGGTGCGCGCCGATGTTCGCACTGACGGAATTCCGCTACGTGAAGCTCCGGGAATACCCGTTGGCGGAGATCGATCCCGCCTGCTTTACGGCGGTGGCGGTGCGCTCGGACGCGGAGCGGACGGGCTGGTTCCGCTGCGGCCTCAAGGAGCTGAATACGCTGTACGAGGAGGCGGTCGGCCGGCAGCAGCGGAGCATGCTCGATATCCCGACGACGGACTGCGAGCAGGGCTGGCGCTTCGGCCGCCCGGAGGCGGTGCTGCGGGCGGCCCCCGGCGGGATGTATACCTATCAGTGCCTCGCCTTTTTCCGCAAATGGCTGCGGGACGTCGCCGCGGAGCAGGCGGCGGACGGGAGCCTCCCGCGGCGCATCCCCGACATTGCGCAGCTGCCGGAGCTCCCGCCCTCTCTGGAATCCGGCCTCGCCGTCGTGGAGCTTCCGTGGCTCTGCTTCCGGCTGTACGGCGATACGGCGGTGCTGCGTGAGCAGTATCCCGCCATGTGCCGGCTGGAGCAGTGGGCGGCGGCGCGGGTTCACGGGCTGCGGGAGCCCTTCCCGCAGGAGACGGCCGATGAGCTGCCGCTGTATGCGCGCCTTCTGCGTCGGCTGAACCGGATTGCCTCGCTTCTCGGCTATACGGCGGATGCGGAGCGGTATCTCCGGCGGTATGAGCGGGCGCGCGCGGCGGTGGACCGCCGGTTGTCGGCCGCGCAGGCGCGGCATGCGCTCCCGCCCGAGCTGCTTCCCGCGGCGCTGCAGAGCGGCGCATGGGACGCCGGACGCGTCTGGGAGGCGCTCCCGCCGGAGCTTCTGTCCGGCAAGGGCCTGTCCCGTGGCCTGCGCACGGCGCTGGAGCAGCTGCTGTTTTCGTGGGAGACGGAGGAACTCTACGACCTTCCGGTCTGCGCAAAACGCATGGGGGAGGTGTATCCCTCCCTGCTGCAGGCCCTGTATTTCGCGGATCACGACCGTGCGAAGGACGGCGGAGAGGCGGATGCCTGCGCGGTGGCGGAGTGGCTGTATGCCCGCGTGGCCGGTCTGCGGCCGGCGGGGGAAAACGGCGGCTTTTCGACGGTGGACATCTGCCCGCTGCCTCACCCGCAGGTGGGCTGGGCGGAGGCCGCGCTGAAAACGGGCACCGGCCGTATCGTATCCTCCTGGAAATACCAAAAGGATACGGTCTGTTATACCCTGGAAATCCCGCGCGGTGTCCGCGCGCGCTTCCGGGTGGGCGATGAGATCTTTGAGCTGAACGAGGGAGTCCACCGGTTCCGCAGACAGGGCTCCCTCCCGGCCGAGAAATGCTGAGGACAATGCGATGACGGAAACCTCCAAGAAAAATCTGAATATTCGCTTCCACTTCGACATCTGCTCGACCTTTGATCCGGTGGCGCTGAGAAACTACTGGCTGCTGCAGGTGGGCGACATCAGCTACACCAGCTCCTTTACGAGCGAGGTGCATCTGCAGACCTGCTATGAGATTTCCTATATCGTCTCCGGCTCCGGCAAATTCGTGCTGGATAACCGGGAATATTCCGTGCGTCAGGGCGACATCATCGTGGCGCGTCTGGGACAGGAGCACTATATCTGCTCCTCGGCCTATGACCCGATCCGCTTCTTTTACGTCGGGTTTCTGTTTGAGCCGCAGGCCGCCTCGGCGGCGGAATACGCCGAGATCATCGCACTGTTCGACGACCCCAGGTATACCCTGATTCACGATCAGTACGATATTTCCTCGGCCTTTTTTGACCTGCTCAACGAGTTTCTGTCGGAGAAGCCGCTCAAATGGATGATTACGGAGAGCTGCCTGGAGCGCCTGATCGGACTGACCTACCGGAATTTCCTGCAGATGAAAAAGGAAACCTATGTGCAGAACGAGCACTGGAACGACGCCAGCCGCGTGCTGTATGAGATCATCAGCTATGTGGACCGGAATGTGCGCAAGATCCGCCACATGAACGAGATCAGTCAGCACCTCGGCTACAGCTATCCGTATGTGTCCAATCTGTTTTCGGAAAATATGGGGATTACCCTGAAGGAATACGTGGACGGCAAAAAGATCGAGTACGCCAAGACGCTGCTGTACAAGGGCTCGGTGATCACCGAGGTGGCGGAGGCGGCGGGATACGACTCCATCCACGCCTTCAGCCGCGCGTTCAAGCGCAAGACGGGGCTCTCCCCGATGGCCTACTGTCAGCAGCGGGGCGAGGAAAACCCGTCCGAGGTGGGCTCGCTCCATAACCGGATGCGCTGATGCGGCGCTCCGGCATCAACAGCGGGAATATCCCGCAGAAAATGAGGAATCAACCATGGAACAACGCTATACGGTTTCGGCCGACGGCTGCCCGGTGCCCCTGATCCCGGCGCAGGTATGGGAGAAGAAGGGGCAGGCGGAGCCGATTCCGCATACGATGTATCTGGCGTGCATCGAGCACGATTTTCAGACGCCGCTCACGCTGCGGGTGCGGCATACCGGCGGCGGGGAGGCCGAGGTGCGTCCCCATGCGCTCGGGCTGCAGCCGGTGCGGCAGGGGGAGGAGGATGTGCTGACGCTCACCTCTCCGGCGAAGCTGTCGCTCGAATACGGCGGGAAGCTGTATGAGAATCTGTTCGTGTTTGCCCTGCAGCCGGACGCGCAGCGCCCCGATCCCGCGGCCCCCGGCGTGCGCTATTTCGGGCCCGGGGAGCACCACCCGGGGGAAATACGGCTCTCCTCCGGCGAAACGCTGTATCTGGATGCGGGGGCGACGGTGTACGGCCGCGTCTGTGCCAAGGGCGCGGAGCATATCACGGTGGCCGGCCACGGCATCCTGCACGGCGGCGAGGAAAACCACGATACCGACCGGAAATACCACATGTTCTTCGAGGATTGCCGCGACGTGACGGTACGGGATGTGCTGATGTGCGATTCCCCGGCCTGGAGCTTTGTGACCATGCGCTGCCGCGGTGTCACGGCGGAGGGCCTGCGGCAGGTCTCCTATAACTGGAACAGCGACGGCTTCGACATCTGCGGCAGCGAGGATGTCACCATTGACGGGGCCTTTATCCGCAATTTCGACGATAACATCTCGCTCAAGAGCTTCGGCGGCCACTGTCGGAACATCACGATGAAGAACTCCGTGCTGTGGTGCGACTGCGCCCACAATATGCTGGTCGGCCCGGAGGCCGACCGCGAGCAGGGCACCGTGTTTGAAAACATCCTCTTTGAGAACATCGACGTCCTGGAAAGCCGGGAATACTGCGAGACGTATATGGGCGTGATGGCCATTATGTGCGCCGACCGGGCCCGCATCCGCAATGTCTGCTGGAGGAATATCCGGGTGGAGCGCCTGTCGCACGGCAAGCTGGTGCAGATCCGCTATGTGACGGCCTATGCCAAGGAGCTCGGCCGCTCCGTGGAGGACATCCGCTTCGAGCGAATCACGGCGGAGCTGCCCGAACGCCCGGTGATTACCATTGCCGGGGCCGATGCCGGGCGCACGGTGCAGCGGGTGACCTTTGACGGCCTGCAGGCCGATCCCGTATGGGATCTGGCGGCTTTTACGGGGCCGGTCGTCTGCAACGGGACCGCGGTCTCCTGCGGCTGAGCCCAACCGAAAAGCCCCATCCGACAGGCCGCCTTGGAAGCGGAGGCCCTTGTCGGATGGGGCTTTTTTCTGTGCAGTCAGGACAGCGACTGGTCGAGCGTCTGCGAAAACGCGGGCAGAAACTCCGTCAGGAAGCATTCCGCCGCCGGACAGTGCAGGGCGTGCAGCGCCTGCTCGGTGGTCTCCCGCGCCACGGAGAACTCCCGGTTGCCTGCCTTCAGCTCCTCCTCGCATTTGATGAGCGCGGACAGCTTGTCGGCGGCCTTGACGAGGCGGCGCTCCTCCTCCGTCATCTCCTCGTGCAGCAGCGGCGCGTAATCGGGCCGCAGATCCTCCGGCAGCAGCGAGAGCAGCGTCTCGGCGGCGGTGTTCTCCACCTGCCGGTAGGCCTCGCGAAGCCCGGAATTGTGGTATTTGACCGGAGTGGGCAGGTCACCCGTCAGAATTTCCGAGGCGTCGTGGTAGAGCGCAAACAGGACACAGCGCTCCGCGCAGACCGTTCCGCCGAAGCGGCGGTTGTGCAGCAGGGCCAGGGCGTGCGCCAGCACGGCGGTCTCCTGCGTATGCTCCGCCACACTCTCCGCCGAGGTGTTGCGCATCAGGGACCAGCGGGTAATCAGCTTCATGCGGGACAGCATGGCATAAAAGGCATAGGGCATACCGAAACACTCCTTCGTGAAAAAACGCACCTTTTCCGAAGAACAGTATACCACAAATGCGGGCATCCGTAAAGTGCTTTATTCCTGCCGCAGGGCATCGACCGGCCGCATGCGGGCCGCCTGCAGCGCGGGATAGACACCGAACAGCGCCCCGATGGCGATGCAGAACAGGACGAGCAGCAGCATACGCCCACCCTCCGGCGCAAAGGGCATATGAAAGGCGCTGAGCCCGGCCCAGGAGACCCCGAGGCCGACCGCCAGCCCGGCGACGCTCCCGAGCAGGGAGAGCACCGCCGATTCCGCCAGAAACTCCGCCAGAATCCGGGAGCGCGGTGCCCCGATGGCCTTTTTGATGCCGATTTCGCGCACACGCTCGTGTACGGAGACGAGCATGATGGTCATGATGCCGAGCCCCGATACGAGCAGGGAGATGCCGCTGATGACGGTGAGAATCAGCGTGACAATGTGCATCAGGCTGTTCAGTCTGGATTTCTGCATAGCCAGATTCTCCGTCTCAAACTGGCCGCGGGTGCCCGTTTCGCGGTCCAGCGTGCGCATGATGCGCTGTGCCAGCTGCTCCGTGTCCGTGTGCTCCGCGGCCCGGACGGCAATCTGGTCAAAGCCGCCGGAGCCGCTGATCTGCTGCTGCGTGGTGTAGGGAATGAGCACGACTCCCGGAATATACGCGGTCAGATTCTGCAGCAGGCTGCTGCCCGCCTCCGCCACGCCGACGATTTCAAAGGCCGTCTCGGTGCCGTTCAGGCGGAGCCACAGGGTCTTTCCGACGATGTTGCCGCGCGCATATGCCTTTTCGGCAAAGGTCTCCTCCACGACGCAGACCGCCGCTCCGCTGCGGATGTCTCCGCGGGTGAGAAGCCGCCCGTAGCGCAGATTGACGGAAATGGCCTGTACGGAGCCCCCGTCGATGCCGCAGGCGACCACCTCCTGCTCGGTTTCCCGCAGCTTGGCCTCAGCCCGCAGAATGGTCAGCGGCACGGCGCTTTCCACGCCCTCGGTGCCGCGGATAAGCCGCAGGCTGTCCTCATCCAGCAGCACCTCCGCCCCCGCGGCGGCGCTGACGGAGAGCCCGCTCATGCCGAGATCGTCCAGCTCGGCCGCCACGGCCTGCGTCCCGGCGCGGCCGATGGAGGAGACCACGGTGACCAGAATCACGCCGACGGCGATGCTTCCGGCTGTCAGGCAGGTACGTACCCGTTGGCGGCACAGGCTGCGCCAGGCCGCACGCCACAGCTCACCCATTAGCTGTTCCCTCCCTCCCGGATCGGCTGACCGTCCCGGCGAATGGCGGAGGGATTGCAGATTAGGCGGTCTCCGGCGCGCAGACCGGCCGTGACGGCATAGCCGTCCGGGAGCTCCGCCGCCGTTTCCAGCGCCCGCCGCCGGGCGCAGCCTCCCTCTGCCACATAGACATATTCCGTGCCGTCGGCGTCCTGCAGCACGCATTCGTAGGGGACGATCGGTACATCCTCCAGTCGGTTGACGACGATTTCGGCCCGCGCGGTCAGCCCGAGCCGCAGCGAGTCGTCCGCCTGGCCGTTGTCCAGCGTGACGACGGCATCCACGGCGGTCTCGGCCTTGCCGACCGCAGCGGACGGAGAGGCCGAGGCGGAGAGATGGGTGAGGGTGCCGCTGTATTCCTCCGCCGTAAACGCATCTCCGCGGATGTGCACCCGCTGCCCGACGGCCACGCGGCGGAGCAGACTCTCCCGCACACTGACGTTCAGCTGCAGCCGGCTCAGCGAGGCGATGACGACACAGGGCCGGGAGGCATCGGTCATTTTGCCCTCGGCGGCATTGACGGCGAGCACCACGCCGCCCTCCGGGGCCGTTAGCCCCCGCCGCACCTCCGAGGCGGTGACAGACCGGCCGCTGACGGCGGCCGCGGCCACCGTCGCCGCAACGTCCACGGTGAGCAGGACATCCCCCTTCTGCACGGTGTGCCCCACCTGGGCCAGCACCTGCTCCGTCTTGCAGCTGAGGTCGGTAAAGACCTCATACCGCTCGGCGGATTCCACCACCCCCGTGCAGCGCACCGTCTCCTCCGCCGTGCGGCTGATGACGGTGTGCAGCGTAACCTCCTGCGGGCGTGTGATGCCCCAGGCCCTCCATGCCAGAAGCCCGGCCGTGACGGGAATTGCCACTGCCGCCAGAATCCGATATTTTTTCATGCCGCCGCCCCCTGTTCTTCCTCTCTATTGTGTGAGCGCCCCCATAAAATATGTGAGGGCTTTGAGAAGAAAAATCCACCAGGGATTTGACAAAAAAGCCCGGATAGAGTACAATGCTTTTATAGCTTTGCTGTTTTGACGGCAGGAAAAGAGGTTTTGGTGATGGAACATACCATTGCGTTTCCCGGGCTCGGACTGGAGTTCTCCCTTCCGGACACCGTGGTGCAGTTTTCAATCGGGGATGCCACGTTTACCATAAAATGGTACGGGGTAATGATCGCGCTCGGCTTTCTGCTGGCGGCGCTGTATGCCTATAAGCGGGCGCCGCAGTTCGGAATCGACCGGGACCGCATGTTTGACGTGGTGCTGGTGTGTACGCTGCTCGCGTTTGTCGGCGCCCGCCTGTATTTTGTGCTGTTTTCGGAAAGCCGCGATGAGTATTTTGCCAATCCGGTCGCAATCCTGCAGATCTGGAAGGGCGGACTCGGCATCTACGGCGGACTGCTGGCCGCCTTCCTCAGCGGACTTTGGATGTGCCGCGTGCGGAAGGTCAATACCCTTGCCATGTTCGATCTGGCCTCGCTCGGCTTTCTGATCGGACAGGGCATCGGCCGCTGGGGCAACTTCTTCAATCAGGAGGCCTACGGCCGCAACACCACGCTGCCGTGGGGCATGACCGGCGACATGATCCGCTCGGGCATCCATGCCACGGCGGACTACGACCGGACGCTGCCGGTGCACCCGACGTTCCTGTACGAGTCCCTGTGGTGCCTGCTCGGCTTCCTGCTGCTGCACTGGCTCTCCAGGAAATTCTATAAATTCAAGGGCGAAATTTTCGCCTCCTATCTGATTTGGTACGGCTTCGGCCGCTTCTTCATCGAGGGCCTCCGGATCGACAGCCTGTATTTCGGCTCGATGCGCGTGTCGCAGCTGGTGGCGGTGCTGGCCGTGCTCGGCGGCGTGGTGCTGCTGTTCGTGCTGCATGCCCGCCAGAACCGGCTGCCGGAGACTCTGCCCGCCGACGGTGCACCGACGGTGGAGCTGGAGCCGATGGCCGGGGAATCCGCGACGGCCGACGCCGATACCGATGCCGACGGCGATACGGACGCGGACACCGACGCGGAGACGGACGGGGAGCCGGAGGCTGCCCCGGAGAGCAGTGAATCGGCCCCGGAAAGCGATGCTCCCGCAGAGGAGAACGGCAGCACAGCGGAGGAGACGGCCGATGGCGATGTACATTGACGGCAAAGCCATCGCCGCGGCCCTGCGCCGCGAGCTGAAGGAGGAGACGGCGGCCCTGCGCAGCGCCGGAATCGTTCCGGCGCTTGCGGTCATCCTCGTGGGGGACGACCCCGCCTCGCAGGTCTATGTCCGCAATAAAAAACGCGCGTGCGAGGAGATCGGCATCTACTCGGAGGAGTACCACCTGCCGGCCGCTACACGGGAGCGGGACCTGCTCGACCTGATCTGCACGCTGAATGAGCGGCCGGAGCTGGACGGCATCCTGTGCCAGCTCCCGCTGCCGCAGCCGCTGTCCGACCGGGCCGTGATTGCGGCCATCGACCCCGCCAAGGACGTCGATGCCTTCCACGCCTTCAACGTGGGGCACATCGTGAGCGGAGACTACACCTTCCTGCCCTGTACCCCCGCCGGCGTGATGGAGCTGCTGCACCGCAGCGGTGTGACCGTGGAGGGAAAGCACTGCGTTGTGGTGGGGCGCAGCAACATCGTCGGCAAGCCGATGGCACTGCTGCTGCTGCACGAAAACGGAACGGTGACGGTCTGTCACTCCAAAACCCCGGACCTGGCGGAGGTGTGCCGCACGGCGGATATCCTGGTGTGCGCCGTCGGCCGCGCCGGGCTGATTACGGCGGATATGGTGAAGCCGGGAGCCGTCGTGATCGACGTCGGGATGAACCGGGACGCCGAGGGCCGCCTGTGCGGCGACGTGGACACTGCCTCCGTGGCGGAGGTGGCCTCGATGATTACCCCGGTGCCCGGCGGCGTGGGGCCGATGACCATTGCCATGCTGATGAAAAATACCGTGACGGCGGCCGAGCGCCGCGCAGCGGCCGCACAGAGCCGCCCGAAGCCGTAAGAGAACACACAGCCTCCGCAGGGGTTTTCCTGCGGAGGCAACTCCTTTCCGGATTCGGAAGCTCTCCGAAAATCCGGAAAAGCGCAGAAAAAGGTCTTGACAAGCCGTCCTCTGCGTGCTATAATAGCACCTGTTCCTGCGGCTTTAGCTCATCTGGTAGAGCGCCACCTTGCCAAGGTGGAGGTAGCGAGTTCGAGCCTCGTAAGCCGCTCCAAAACAAACGGCAGGTGTCCTTGCAACACCTGCCGTTTTTCTTTTTGTTTTGTTGCCCGCCCTGTCTGCTTTAATGCGTGCCGTCCTCGGCGGGGAACAGGCCAGGCAGATTGGTCAGCTTGACGGTCAGCAGCTTGTACAGCACGGAGTTGACGGCGCTGTGCAGTACCAGATCGGTGCAGCCCTGCGCATTGCCCTCCGCCAGCTCCTGATCCGCCACCGCGTCCACCTGCGTGATAAAGGTCTGCGTGGCGGCCGAGACCCGCGCCGTAAAGGCATTGTACATGACCCTGACAGCCTCCTCGTCCAGCTCGGACGGCAGAATCTTCGGAATCTCGGTGAGCGCCATGCTCTGCTTGAGGGTGCAGATCATGAGCACATACGCGAGATGCCGGCGGCTGTAGCGCTTTTTGACCGGGGCCGGCATCACCTTGAGCCGCACATAATTGTTGATGCTGCTGGCGGTCACCAGGGGGTTGCTCTCGTCCTGGGGAATCAGCTCCAGATAGCGGCATACCAGCGTGACCACCTGGTCGATATAGAGCTCCATATCCGGCAGATGATCCCAATCCGGGAGAGAATAGTGCTGCATATACGTGCGCCAGCGATCCAGCTTTTGACGGTAGAGCGTTTGAGTTTCGGTCATCGGGCATTCCTCCGGACAGCCGACGGGCGGTCGGCCGATTCATTTCCTGTATTGTAACACGGTTTTTCGGGGTGCGCAAGGCGGGCCGCGTGAAAGTTCACGGTTTATTCATATAAATTACGTTTTATTGTAACATAAATCGTGTATGATAATATCATATATTAGATTATACCCCATGGAAGGAGACGGTCACCATGTCATTTGCCGTATATACTGACAGCTGCTCCAATTTACCGGGTGCTCTGCTGCATTCGCTGGACATCCGTGTGATGCCCTGTACGTATAGGATTGACGGAGAAACGGTTTCTTATAGCGGAGACATCGACCATTTTGATGCCAGGCAGCATTACGACTGGCTGCGCGAGGGGAAAAGCATCACCACCTCACTGACCAACGCCTACACCTTTGAGGAGGCGTTCCGCCCTGCCCTGGAGCAGGGGCTCGACGTGTTGTATGTCGGATTGTCCGGCGGAATCAGCGGTACCTACCGTTCGTCGGTGATGGCGGCGGAGGAGCTGCGGGAGGAGTTCCCGGAGCGCAAAATCCTGACGGTGGATTCGCTGGGAGCCGGACTCGGCACCGGGCTGCTGGCCTGCCGCGCGGCGGATCTGCGTGCCGAGGGGCGCGGAATCGGGGAGACGGCACAGGCGCTCGAAAAGATGACGGAGGGCCTCTGCGAATTTTTCACGGTGGATTCGCTGCACTATCTGCACCGTTCCGGCCGCATCGGCGTGGCCACGGCGGCCCTGGGGACGGTGCTCAACATCCGCCCGCTGCTGCGCGGCGATGAGGAGGGCCATATCGTCAGCTGCGGAAAATTCCGCGGGCGCGCCAAGGCCGTGGATGCCATGGTGCAGAAATACGCCGACCTGGCCGTGGAGCCGGAGCGGCAGCGCGTCGCCATCTCGCACGGAGACTGCGCGGAGGAGGCCGAGCAGCTGGCGGAGCGCATCCGCGCCGTGGCGGCCCCGAGGGAGCTGATCGTCTGCCCGCATGAGCCGTTTACCGGCTCTCATGTCGGGCCGGGAATGCTGGCGCTGTTCTTTTTCGGCCGCCACCGTTGAGCACTGCCGGTACGCCTCTTACATTTGAGAAAGCCATCCGGGCTCCGTCGCTGCTTCGGCAGGACGGCGCAGGGATCGGCCTTGCGCCCCTTTGTTCGCCATGCGTTCAGGCCTGCCCCGTCGGGGCCCGCGCCGCTGAAACACGCGGCTTGCCGAAAGCCCTCGACCGGAAACGGGGAAATTTGCCGTTTCCGAAACGCTTGTCCCCCGATTGCGCTGTCTGTCTATACCGATATATTCAAAAAGCCGGCCATCCGGGCGGGGAGCTTTCTCCCTGCCCGGATGGCCGGCTTTTTGACGTATCCGTGTCTTATTTCTTGCCCGTGGCCAGCCCTGCGGCGGCTCCCGCAAGCAGATTGGTCTCATAGCTGAAGGTGAGCTGCGCGCGCTCCCGCTGCCGCTTGAAGGCCAGCGCAAGCATGCGGTCGAGCAGCGCGGCAAAGGGGATGCCGGTGGCCTCCCACAGATAGAAGGAGAGAGAGCCCGGGATTGTGTTGATTTCGTTGACCCACAGCTCGCCGGTCTCGCGGTCGTTTAGGAAATCAATGCGGGAGACACCGAGGCAGCCGAGCGCCCGGAAGGTCCGGACGGCGAGCTCCTGTACACGCTCGGTCATGCCGTCCGGCAGCTCCGCCGGGCAGCGGCGCTTGAGGTCGCTCATGCCGCCCTGCTTGCTGCCCTTGCCGCTCTTGCCGCCGGAGAGGTATTTGTCCTGATAGCTGAGAATGTCTCCGGCTCCGATCGGCTCCTCACAGACGGAGGGAATCGCCTCCTCGCGGTCCCCGAGCACGGCGCAGTTGATTTCGCGCAGATGCTCCACGGCACGCTCCACCAGTACACGCGGCGCAAAGCCGATGGCCTGCTGCAGAGAGGCGCGCAGCGCCTCCCGGTCGGAGGCCTTGGAGATGCCGACCGAGGAGCCGAGGTTGACCGGCTTGACGATGACGGGATAGCCGAACTGCCGCTCGATGCGGTCAAGCGCCGCGTCGGGCTCCTCCGCATATTCCGGCCCGGTCAGGGTGAGCGCGTCGAGGACGGGAATGCCTGCCTCCCTCAGGACGGATTTCATATAGGCCTTATCCATGCCGAGCGCGGAGGACATCAGATCGCAGGAGGCATAGGGGACGTCGAGCATCTCCAGAAAGCCCATCAGCGTGCCGTCCTCCACGTTGGTGCCGTGGACCACGGGCAGCGCCACGTCAAATGCCGCCACGGTGTTGTCCCCGAACTTCTTCATCGGAAAGCGCACCAGCTGCACCCCGCCGGCGCTGCGCACCGGCAGCACACGGGTGGCGGCGGCGAGACAGGCCTCCAGATCGCGGTAGGAGGCGATGTCGCCCATGTGCTCGCCCGTATACCAGTCGTTCTGCTTGGAGATATACAGCGGAATCACGTCGTATTTTTCGCGGTCGAGCGCGGCGAAGGCCTGCAGCCCCGAGATAATGGAAACCTCGTGCTCCACGCTTTTTCCGCCGAAGATGACGGCTACTCTGGTTTTCATAAGCTAAGACCCCTTTGTGTCAGAATAGGCCTCCGGTGTCCGGAAGGACTTCAGTTGTAATTGTCGGGCAGGTCGTTTTCGAGCAGCACCGTGCGCGGCCCCTCGTTCGGGAGGGCGGCGACGTGCCGGAGTGCCTCCTGCAACGAGGATGCCACAAAAATCCGCTCGGCGGGGAAGCCCGCCCCCCGCAGCCCCTTTTCAAGCGGCGGGGCCTGCCGCTCCCCGACCAGCACCGCATAGTCGCAGCGCTGCGCCGCATAGGCTCCGAGCTCCTCGTTCAGCGCCTCCTGGCGCTCTCCGAGCTCCACCATGCCGGGAGTGACCAGCACCCGCTGCCCCGGGAAGCCGGACAGCGCATCCAGCGCGGAGCGGAAGCCGGCCGGATTGGAGTTGAAGGCATCGTCGATGAAGCCGTTCGGCAGCAGCTGCAGCCGATGGGGCACCGCCTGCAACAGACTCGTCGGATAGACCAGCTTTTTCAGCGGAATACCGAGCGTATGGCACAGGGCAATGCAGCCGAGCAGGTTCTGAATGTTGTGCGCACCGAGCAGGCGCGTGGTAAAGGTGCAGTGCTCGCCGTCGGGTGCAATCACGGTAAACCGGCTGCCGTCGCGCCCGACGGTGATGTCCGCGGCGCGGTAGTCGGCCGTGCTGTCCGCGGCCACACCGTAGGAGACGGTGCGCGTGTTCGTGACGGGATGCGCGGCAATGTACGGGTTGTCGGTGTTGAGGCAGAGAAAGCCGTCCGCGGGGAGAGCCTCCGCCAGCTCGAACTTTGTGCGGATGATATTCTCCACCGAGCCGAAGCTCTCGAGGTGCTGCTCTCCGATGGAGGTGAGAATACCGTACTGCGGATGCACAATGTCGCAGATTTCGCGGATCTCTCCGACGTTTTTGGCCCCCATCTCCGCGATAAAAATCTCGTGGGTGGGGAGCAGCCGCTCGCGCACGGTGCGGACAACGCCCATGGTGGTGTTGTAGCTCTCCGGCGTCATCAGCACGTTGTACCGGGTGGACAGCAGCGCCTGCAGAAACACCTTCGTGCTGGTCTTGCCGTAGCTTCCGGTGATGCCGATGACGCGCAGGTTCTTCTGCTCCCGCAGGCGCCGCCGCGCATCGTCCACAAAATGCTGCGCAATGGCGCGCTCAATCGGTGCGTTGAATGCATTCGCGGCCGGCACCAGCAGAAACACGGCACACAGCCATACGGCACACAGCAGGAGCTGCGCCCCGACGGGAGAGAGCAGCACGGCGGCGGCCAGCAGCACCGCGAAGCCGCCGAGCGTCATCAGCATCCGGCGGACACGCCAGGTCAGGACGAGCGGCTTTTTGGCCTTTTGCGGCAGCGCCCCGATCAGGCCGACCGCAATGCCGCAGAAGGCCACCGTCCAGGAGGCCGGCAGCCGTCCGAAATGGGACAGCACGGCGGCGACGATCAGCGCGGCGGCATTCAGCAGCCGCGAAATCGGGAACACCCGCCGGGGATGCTCCCGGCACCACCGGGCATAGTGTGCGTTTTGATAGGATTCCAACTGCAGCATGTGCAAAAAGGACAGGCTCTGCAGCAGGGACTGCAGCAGCACCGTGATCAGCAGGCAGCAGGAAAGCAGCATAGTAACACCTCAATCCACAGAAAATGGGTCAGCCGGGGAGGAACGAATCGAGCACGGCGCGGCACTGCGGCCATTGCTCGGCAAATGCGAAGTGACCGCCCTTCAGCACGACCAGCCCTGCATCGGGAATTCGCTGCTCCATGAGCTTGGCATCCGCCAGGGGGGTGTCCTCGTCATCCTCCCCCCAGATCAGCAGGGTGGAGGCGGCAATGCGCGGCAGACGGTCGCTCAGGTCGGAGTTGACGAGCCGCACCAGCGTCTGCCGCATCCGCTCGTCGGCCCGCTGGTAATCCGCCGAGCCGAAATGCGCCTTGGCGCGGGCCTCAAGCTCTGGCCAGAGCCTGCGCACGGGTGCCAGCGTGACAAACCGCTTGGCGGCCTTGTAGCTGTAGACCCGTACATACCAGCCGAAGCCGTGCTTCGGCCGGATGCCGGCCGAGTCGATCAGCACCGCCTGCCCGGCGGGCAGCGCCGGCGGCGTCTCCGAGAGAAGATACAGCAGAATGCGGCCGCCGTTGGAATGCCCCATGACGACCTCCGGCCGCACTCCGACGGCCTCCAGAAAGTGCCGCACAAAGGCGGCATACTCCTCGACCCCCCACGGCGCGGGCGGCTGTTCGCTGCCGCCGAAGCCGGGCAGATCGGGTGCTATGATGCGGAACCGCGCGGAAAGATGGTCGAGAATCAGGTGATAGGTGGCGGCTTCGGTTCCCCAGCCGTGCAGAAACAGAAGCGGGCGCCCTTCGCCGCGGTCCTGATACCGGATGCTCAGGCCGTCCACGGTGATCTGCATGGAAATTCCTCCTCGGTGCGGCGGTCAGCCGGTATAGGTGGTGACGGTAATGCTCTGGATGGTGACGGCCTCGGTGGGCTTGCTGTTCTTGTCCACGGCAACGGCCGCAATGGCATCGACCACGTCCATGCCGTCAAACACCTGCCCGAACACGGTGTGTCCGCCGCCCCAGCGCCAGGCCCCGTCCAGATGGATGTTGCCGCCGGTCTTGGCGTAGAGATCCCATACCTCCTCCGGCACCCACTTGGCAATGGGCGTGAGGCTTGCCTTGGCGTAGCTGACCAGGTTCGGATACTCGGAGGTGAACTGGCTGCCGTACTTTTTGACGTAAGCGTCATAGTACAGCTTGATATTCCGCATCATCGCGGTGTAGTCGAAGGCCTCCTTGCCCTTGAACTGCGAAGCGGGAGACTGGTTGATGAAAAACTGGGAGCCGTTGGTGTTCGTGCCGCTGTTGGCCATGGCGAGCGAGCCGCGCAGATTCATCAGCTTCTGATCGAACTCGTCCTCAAACGCCTTGCCCCAGATGCTCTCGCCTTCGCTGCCGGTGCCCTTCGGGTCACCGCCCTGGATCATGAAATTCTGGATGACGCGGTGGAAGGTCAGTCCGTCGTAATAGCCGTTCTGCGCATGGGTCACAAAGTTTTTCACAGCCTTCGGCGCCGCCTCGGGGAAGAAACGGATGGAGATATCTCCGAGCGAGGTGTGCATCACGGCAATGGTCTCACCGACAGCCGGCGGCTCCAGCTGGAAGCCGTAGGCGCGGTCGGGATAGGCCGTGCCCACTCCGTTTTGCGGCTCGTCGGGAATGTCGGTAAACGAGGAGTTGGAGGGGTCGGCGTCCTTGCTGCAGGCGCAGAGAGAGACCGCCATGCACAGCCCGAGAAGCAGGCAGAGTATGCGTTTCATTGAAATACTTCCTTTCCGGATACGGTACCTGCGCCCGGCGGGCGGCAGGAGGGTGGCTGCGGCACGAGGGGCCGCTCCGCTTATTCGACGGTACGGATATCGATGCTGTTGACGGTGACGGGGGTGAGCGGCTTGTCGCTGCGGTCTACCTCCACCGCGGCGATGGCATCGACCACATCCATGCCGTCGAATACCTGCCCGAACACGGTGTGACGGAAATCGAGGTGCGGCGTTCCGCCGACCTCGGCATAGGCATCGGTCACCTCGTCCGGATAACCGCGGTCGCTCAGCGCACGCATCTGACCGATCAGGCGCTCATCCACGGCGGGAGCCTGTACGATAAAGAACTGGGAGCCGTTGGTGTTCGGACCGGCATTGGCCATGGACAATGCCCCGCGGAAATTGCGCAGCTCCACCGTGCATTCGTCCTCAAACGAGTGCCCCCAGATGCTTTCGCCGCCGCAGCCCGTTCCGGTCGGGTCGCCGCCCTGGATCATAAAGCCGTCGATGACGCGGTGAAAGGTCAGCCCGTCATAATAGCCGTTTTTCGCGTGGGTGACGAAATTCTCCACCGTTTTCGGGGCATACTGCGGAAACAGCCGCAGGGAAATATCTCCGAGCGAGGTGTGCATTACGGCAACGGTCTCGCCGGACCTCGGGGTCTCTAACTGATGATACATAGGAAAATCCTCCTGTTGCGGCGGAGCGGCTCCGCCGTTTTTTCGTAAAACGCGGGTGAGGGAAAGCCGGCTTAATACGCCTTGCCCCAGTAGACCAGATGATGCGCGGGCTTGCCGCAGCAGACGCAGACCTCCTCCTCGGCGTGCTCCTGCTGATCGAGCGGCATGCAGCGGGAGCCGACGCCGGTCTGCTCCTTCACGGCCTCCTCACAGGCCGGGTCACCGCACCAGGCGGCCCGTACAAAGCCGTCGCCGTTTTCCGCAAGCGCGGTACGGATCTCGTCGAGCGTGCGGCAGGTGTAGGTGTGACGCTCGCGGTTTTCGAGCGCCTTTTGATACAGCCCGTCGCGCACCGCCTGCAGCCGGTCGGACAAGGCCGTTTCCAGCTCGTCGAGCGATACCACCGTCTTTTCGCGGTTGTGGCGCGTGACCAGCACGCACTGGTTCTGCTCAATGTCGCGCGGCCCGATTTCGAGACGCACCGGCACACCCTTCATCTCGTATTCGCTGAACTTCCATCCGGCGGAATTCTCGCTGTCGTCGAGCTTGACGCGGAAGGAGCCGGCCAGCCGGTCACGCAGCTCGCGCGCCTTGTCGAGAACGCCCTCCTTGTGCTGCGCAATCGGCAGAATGACCACCTGGATGGGGGCGACGGCGGGCGGCAGCACCAGGCCGTTGTTGTCGCCGTGCGTCATGATGATGGCCCCGATCATGCGGGTGGTCATGCCCCACGAGGTCTGATACGGCGTGCATTTGCGGTTGCTTTTGTCCGAGAACTGGATGCCGAAGGCCTTTGCAAAGCCGTCCCCGAAGTAGTGGGAGGTGCCGGCCTGCAGCGCCTTGCCGTCGTGCATCAGCGCCTCAATGGCGTAGGTGGAGACGGCTCCCGCAAACTTGTCGCTCTCGGTCTTCTTGCCCTTGATGACCGGAATGGCCAGGTCGCGCTCACAGAAATCGGCATAGACATTCAGCATGCGCTCGGTTTCCTCAATGGCCTCCTCCGGCGTGGCGTGAATGGTGTGTCCCTCCTGCCACAGGAATTCGCGGGAGCGCAGGAACGGACGGGTGGTCTTTTCCCAGCGCACCACGCTGACCCACTGGTTATACAGCTTCGGCAGGTCGCGGTAGGACTGGATGATGTTGGCATAGTGCTCGCAGAACAGCGTTTCGCTGGTCGGACGGACGCACAGCCGCTCCTCCAGCTCCTCACTGCCGCCGTGGGTGACCCAGGCCACCTCGGGGGCAAAGCCCTCGACATGCTCCTTCTCCTTGTTCAGGAGACTTTCCGGAATGAACATCGGCATACACACGTTTTCGTGTCCCGTCGCCTTGAAGCGGCGGTCGAGGTTCTGCTGAATGTTTTCCCAGATGGCATAGCCGTAGGGGCGAATGACCATACAGCCCTTGACACTGGTATATTCAATCAGCTCCGCTTTCTTGACAATATCGGTATACCATTTGGCAAAATCTTCCTCCATCGATGTAATGGAGTCCACCATTTTTTGATTGTCTGCCATAGCCTTCAGCCTTTCTGTTTAGTATACTTCCCTTTATCGGAATATAATCAATTTATTATAGCGCCTTTCCCGGACTTTTTCAACCCTAAAAAACACAAAAGCACCGCCCCCTGCGGAAAATCGCCGAAAAAGCACCGGAAAGCAGGGCCTTTGCGGCCGCGGCGGAAGCGGAGAGGAAAGTGGTGGGAGGAAAAGTCCGTCCCCGCCCCCTCTTGTATCCCGGACGGGTTTGTGCTACAATGCGGACAGATGTGCGGTCGGACGGCCGGGGAGAGGAGAAGGGAACATGCGATGGATTTTGGTGACCGGAGCCTACGGCGGCATGGGACATGCGGCGGCCCGGGCCCTGGCGGCGGAGGGCTTCGGCGTGCTGGCGCTGGATCGGACGGTCGGTGAGCCCGAGCCGGGAATCGTCCCCGTGGAGGCGGACGTAACCGATGCCGACAGCCTGCACCGTGCCGCGGAAACGGCGAAGCAATATACGGAGGAGCTGTTTGCCGTTGTCCATTACGCGGGAATTTACCGGCTGGATTCCCTGGTGGAAATGGCGGAGGAGAGCTTTGAGCAGATCTGGCGTGTGAACGTGTTCGGCGCTTTCCACGTCAACCGGATTTTCCTGCCCTTTTTGCGGGAGGGCAGCCGGATCGTGATGATTACGAGCGAGCTGGCGCCGCTTGACCCCCTGCCCTTTACGGGCATCTATGCGGTGACCAAGGGAGCGCTGGACCGGTATGCCTATGCGCTGTGTATGGAGCTGCAGCTGCTCGGCATCTCGGTCTCCGTGCTGCGGGCCGGCGCGGTAAAGACCGGTATGCTCGGGGCCTCCACCGCCGCCCTGGAGCAATTCTGCAGCACCACGCGGCTGTACCGCTGCAACGCGGCGCGCTTCCGGGCCGTTGTGGACCGCGTAGAGGCCCGCTGCGTGCCGCCGGAGGCGGTCGCGCGGAAAACGGCGGCCATTCTCCGCAAAAAGCACCCGGCCTTTGCCTACAGCCTCAACCGCAACCCGCTGCTGCTTTTGCTGCATTGCCTGCCGCAGCGGCTGCAGCTGCGGATCATCCGCCGCGTACTGCGATTGCGGCCCCGACTTCCGTAACAGGGAACCAAACCCCGTGTTCGGAGCTTTCCCCGAGTCACAGTTTGTCGAAAAAGTTAGATAAAATACAAACAGCGTCTTGCACTTTTTTGAGATATGGTTTACAATCAGTGTATAGCCTGCCGCCGGAGCGCGGCGGCCAATCCAAAGCTCACGGAGGTTTTGTCACATGAATCAGAGGCTGAACCCGCTGTTTACCCCCTGGAAGATCGGAAGCTGTGAGATCAAAAACCGCATCGTACTGACCAGTATGGGCGGAACGGATCTGTTCGGATGGATGGAGAAGAACCATTTTGACCGGGACGGCGCGCGCTTTATTCTGGAGGTGGCGCAGAACAATGTCGGTCTGGTGCTGCCGGGCTGCCAGCCGGTGTACAACCCCATGTTCGGACAGTGGCTGTACAAAAACAAGAAGATGTACCGCGACCTGAAGGAATGGATGCCCGAATTCCATAAGACGGGTGCCAAGCTGTTTGTGCAGCTGACGGCGGGCTTCGGACGCTCCTTTACCGTCAGCTCCATGATGGAGACCCTGTATACCAATAAGCTCCTGCGCGCGGTCAGTAAGCCGTTTATGGATCTGGATAAGATCACGGCGACGGCCAGCCCGTCCCCCAACCGCTGGTCGGATAAGGTGCCCTCCCGCGCCATGACGGTGGAGGAAATTCACGAATTCGTGGAGGCCTTCGCCAAGACCGCCCGGCTGCTGCAGGAGGCAGGCGTGGACGGCGTGGAGGTGCACGCGGTGCACGAGGGCTACCTGCTCGATCAGTTTACGCTCGGCTATGTCAATAAACGCACCGATGAGTACGGCGGCTCCTTTGAAAACCGCTATCGCTTCCCCGTGGAGATCGTACAGGCCATCAAGAAGGCCTGCGGCAAGGAGTTCCCCGTGTCGCTGCGCTACAGCGTCATCTCCAAGACCAAGGGCTTCCGTCAGGGCGCGCTGCCCGGCGAGGAATACACCGAGGTCGGCCGTGCAATGGAGGAATCCGAAAGGGCGGCCAAATACCTGCAGGACGCGGGCTACGACTGCCTGAACTGCGACAACGGCACCTACGATGCCTGGTACTGGGCACACCCGCCGATCTATATGCCGGAAAACTGCAACCTGGCCGACGTGGAGCATATCCGGCAGTTTGTGGACATCCCCGTGGTCTGCGCCGGCCGGCTGGATCCGGAGGTCGCGGCCGATGCGGTGGCGGCCGGAAAGCTGGACGGCGCGGGCTTCGCGCGCCGGTTCCTGGCGGATACCGCCTGGGTGACCAAGCTCATGGAGGACCGCCCGGAGGACATCCGTCCCTGCATCCTGTGCCATAACGGCTGCTTCAACATGTGTCATTATAAGGGTGTGCCGAACGATCAGGACCTGTCGGACAGCCTGCATCTGTCGCGCTGCGCCGTCAACGCAGAGACCATGCAGTGGAGCAAGCACTATATCCGTAAGACCTCCTCACCGCAGACCGTACATATCGTCGGCGGCGGTATCGGCGGCATGGAGGCGGCCCGCGTGCTGGCGCTGCGCGGGCATCACCCCGTGATTCACGAAAAGAGCGGTGAGCTCGGCGGAGCCTTTATCCCCGCGAGCGCGGAATCCTATAAGGGCAAGCTGCGCGACCTGCTGTGCTGGTATCGCCGTCAGATGGAGCAGCTCGGGGTCGAGGTGCATCTGAACGAGGAAATTCAGGATACCGCCGCGTTCGGTGGCGCCCCGGTCATTGTGGCCACCGGCGCTGTCCCGCGCCTGCTGCGGCGCGTGCCGGGCTATGAGCGGATGATCGAGGCGTGCGACTTCCTGCGCGGTCATGAGGTCGGGGAGACGGTGGCTGTCATCGGCGGTGGACTGACCGGCTCGGAAATCGCCTATGAGCTGGCGCTGCAGGGCAAAAAGCCCCTCATCGTGGAGATGAAGGACGATCTGATCAGCCAGAAGGGCGTATGCCTTGCCAACTCCTCCTATCTCCGGGAGTGGTTCGCCCTGCATCAGGTGCCGGTCTATCTGGAGACCGCCCTGAAGGAGGTGCGCCCCGGCGAGATTGTCTGCACCGATAAGTCCGGAGCCGAGCTGACGATTCCCTGCGACTCGGTCATCAGCTGTGCCGGCTATATCCCGGCGCCGCTGACCGCCAAGGGCAGGCGCGTGCATTTCGTCGGAGACTGCCGCGCGGTCGGCAACCTCCGCTCCGTAATCTGGAACGCCTATGAAACGGCGATGAAAATCTGAGAAAGGCGGGAAAACCATGACATATACGATGAAGCTGACCGAGGAGCAGGAGGCCATCCTGAACGGCAGCCGCGGCGAGACCATGGCCAAGGTAATGGAGACGCTGGTGCGCTACGGCGAGCTGTTCGGCGCCGATGAGATGGTGCGTGTGACGAGCCGGTATAACCACCTGGTCACCTCCTTCGGACTGAAGGCGCTGGCCCCCGTGTACGCACTGATGGATCAGCTGATTGAGGCCGGCGCCGTATCGGAGCAGAAATTCTCCGCCGATCCGCGGCCGCTCGACAGCCGCGTCCCGAGCAGTCTCCTGCAAAACCTGGTGTTTAAGAAATTCATGTACACCAAGCAGGACTTTTATGAGGAGCAGCTTGCGAAGCTCGGCCTCATGGATAAGGATGCCTTCACCTGCACCTGCTACATGAAGGAGGTCGGCAACACACCGGAAAAGGGGGACATCCTCTCATGGTCGGAGTCGTCCGCCGTGGTGTATGCCAACTCGGTGCTCGGCGCGCGCTGCAACCGCAACTCCGGCATCATTGACCTCATGGGCTCGATCGTCGGCTATGTGCCGTCGTTCGGTCTGCTGAAGGACGAGGGGCGCAGGGCCGACTGGATCGTGGAAATCCGCACCGAGAAGAAGCCGGAGGCGCAGCTGCTCGGCTCGGCCATCGGCATGAAGGTGATGGAGGACGTACCCTATATCCGCGGCCTGGACCGCTTCCTCGGCAGCGGACTCAGCGAGGAGACCAAAACCTATCTCAAGGATTTCGGAGCGGCGACTGCCTCCAACGGCGCCGTCGGACTGTACCATGTGGAGAACATCACACCGGAGGCGGTGGAGCAGGGCGAGAGCCTGATCCGCGAAAACGCCAGGGTCTACGTGATCGACGACGCGGAGCTGCAGCGCGTGTACGACAGCTATCCCGTGATCTGGAAGAATAAGAACGCCAGGCCGAGGCTGTGCTTTATGGGATGTCCGCATATGAGCCTGCAGCAGCTGACAGAATGGACGGAGAAAATCGAGGCCGGCCTGAAGGAATCCGGCTGCAGCCGCGTGACCGTGCCGACCGTCTTTACGGCCGCCCCCGCTGTGCTCAAGGCCTTTGAGCAAACGCCCTATGCGGAGCGCCTGAAAAAGACCGGCGTGATCACGAGCTATATCTGCCCGCTGATGTATATGAACAACCCGCTGAGCACCAGTATGCCGGTAATCACATCGAGCAACAAGCTGCGTACCTATACCAGCGCCCGCTACTACACGGACGATGAAATCCTCGCGCAGATTACGAAGGAGGAGCGGTAACATGAAAATTTTCAAGGGACGGGTCGTAGCCGCCGGAAACGTGACGGCGGAGGCCCTGGTATCGCACGGCGGACTCAATACGCTGGCTTCGTTTCAGAAGGCCCTGCAGTTCGGAGATAAAAAGGCCACCTGCGGGGATCAGAATAACCCCGATCTGTACGGAAAGCAGATGCTCGGCCGGGCGCTGTGCCTGCCGCGCACCATCGGCTCCACGACGGGCGGCCTGGTGCTCTACTGCGCCTGCGCCATGAAGCGCCAGCCGGCCTGTCTGCTGTTCTCCGAGCCGATCGATTCCCTGGCGGCCGCCGGCGCCATTCTGTCGGATGTGTGGCTGGAGGGAACACCGCTTCCGGTCATCGACAGCCTCGGAGAGGAGTTCCTTGATTACGTCCGGGACGGCATGACCGTCACCGTGCACGAGGACGGTACGGTGGAGATTCGCTGACCGCGCTGCCGCATCCGCAAAGTCCCCGCCCAGGCCGGGTTTCTCCCGCGCCCATATGCCAAAAAACGCATCGGCCGCCGTCGGTCGATGCGTTTTTGGTGTATCTGTATTTTTCCTGTTCCCCATAGCTCCACAGCCCTTTCACGGCGCCTCCGCCCGCAGAATCTCCTTGGCCAGTGTCCCGGCATGGCGCGCATACCACCCGTCCTCGTCCTCGTCGGCCTCGATAAACTCCACATATTCGTTCAGAACCGCCAGCCGGATATCGCGGATGTACTGCGGATAGTCGGGCTTTTCCTTCAGCCGCTCATATACCCCGTCCAAAAACAGCCGCTTCTGCGGTCGGGTCATGAAAAACGGGAAGGTGGCTCGGTTCTCCGTGGCGTGCGCGATGAACCGCGCAATATCCAGACTGTAGGGCATAATGCCGCCGAAGCCCCAGTCGATCAGATATACCCTGCCGCCCCGTCCGATAGCATTCCACTGCAGAAAATCGCCGTGGGACAGGGTACGCGGACAGACCTCCTGCCGCTCCAGAAAGAGCCGATAGGCGCGCCCAATCACCGGCTCGTCCTGGATATATTTTCCGCGCCGGCGGATTCTTTCCCAGTATACGTCAAATCGCTCCGTGTCGGGATGCCCCCAGAAGCCGTTCTGAATCTGCGCGAGACTCTCGGCTGCCGCCCGGGCTGCCTCCTTTGTCATCTCCCTGAGATCGTGCCCCGCGATGTATTCGGTCAGAATCCAGACGTCCGAACCGTCCGCGCGGGAGCCGTAAAACGCGGGAGCCGCAAAATCCTGCCGGCGGAGATACCGCTCATAGTTGTCGGCCTCCCGCCGCGAGGTCTTTTTCAGAATGCGGTCGCCGCCCGCGGAACTCAGCCGGTATACGTCGTACTTCCTGCAGTCCCCGGCCTCCTCGCCGTACTGCTCACAGATTCTGCGTACATTCCCAAAGACGGTGCCGGGCAGAATCTCCTCAGCTCTGCGCAGTATTTCGCCGCCCTCGATCGCCTGTTCAAACGTTCCGATTTCCATAGGTGCCTCCGTTCGGATTGAGTGGTCCTGTCTGCTGCCGCATAAGAGGCCAAAGCGGGGGGAGAAGCGAAAGCCGGCAGGTATCACAGGGTACCTGCCGGCTTATGGTGCCGCTGACGAGACTTGAACTCGTACAGCATTGCTGCCGAGGGATTTTAAGTCCCTTGTGTCTGCCGATTCCACCACAGCGGCAAGAAACGGTGTGCCTCTATCATAGGCTATTTCCGCCGCCGTGTCAAGATGACAAACGGGTTATTTTCAAAAAAATGAAAAAAGCCCCGCATTGCGGCGGAAAACCGCAGCCGGGCCGTATAAACCGCCGGCGGCGGCGCACACTAAGAGTGAAGGTGCGCGGCGGATGCAGAATCCTGCGGCGACTGCAGGATTTACTTAAAAAAAGAATTGCATTTTTGCACGCGGTGTGGTATCATAGAGTACACGTATTCTATGATAAAAAGGAGGAGTAGGCATATGGGAAAATACCGGATCCAGGGCGGCCGCCGCCTGTGCGGTACGGTGTCTGTCGGCGGAGCCAAAAATGCCGGTGTGGCCATTCTGCCCGCCGTGGTGCTGGCGGACGACATCTGCCGGATTGAGAATATTCCGAATATTTCCGATGTGCTGACCTCGCTGGATATATTGGAAGCACTGGGTGCACGCATTCGCCGCATCAATGCCACGACCGTGGAAATCGATCCCCGGACGATTTCTACCCATATCGTGCCGCATGAACTGGCGCGGCATATGCGTGCTTCCTATTATTTTCTCGGTTCCCTGCTCGGCCGCTTCGGCGTGGCGCGTGTTTCGATGCCCGGCGGCTGCAATTTCGGGGTGCGTCCGATCGACCAGCATCTGAAGGGGTTTACAGCATTGGGGGCCGTGGTGCCTCCCGTGATCGAAAACGGCATGATTGAGGCGAGCGCCCGCCAGCTTCTCGGCAATTCGATTTATCTGGACATGGTGTCCGTCGGCGCCACGATCAATATCATGCTGGCGGCGGTCAAGGCGCGCGGCATCACGATTATCGAGAACGCCGCCAAGGAGCCGCATATCGTGGATCTTGCGAACTTCCTCAACTCCATGGGGGCGGACATCCGCGGAGCCGGTACGGACGTCATCAAAATCTGCGGCGTACAGCACCTGCACGGGACGGAATACGCCATCATCCCGGATCAGATCGAGGCCGGGACCTATATGGCGTGCGCGGTGGCGACCGGCGGCGACGTGCTGCTGAAGAACGTGATTCCGAAGCACCTGGAGTCCATCTCCGCCAAGCTGCAGGAGATGGGCGCGGAGATCACGGAGGTGGAGGACACGCTGCGCGTCCGCATGAACGGCCGCATCCGCCACTGCAACGTCAAGACGATGCCGCACCCCGGCTTCCCGACGGACATGCAGCCGCAGATTTCGGTGCTGCTCGCCCTCAGCGACGGGACAAGCATTGTGACGGAAAACATCTGGGATAACCGGTTCCGCTATGTGGACGAGCTGCGCCGCATGGGCGCTCAGGCGCAGGTGGACGGCAAGATCGCGGTGTTCCAGGGCGTGGATCATTTCACGGGTGCTCCGGTGCGTGCGTTGGATCTGCGTGCCGGTGCCGCGGTGACGATTGCCGGCCTGGCCGCCGTCGGCCAGACGGAGATCGAGGATATTTACCATATCGAGCGCGGCTATGAGAACTTCGTGGAAAAGCTGCAGGGGATCGGAGCGGATATCCGCCGTATCGAGGAGGCCGACCCCTTTGCCCTGCGGGCCTGATCGGAAACCGATGCAGAGACTGCCGCAAACGGCGCAGTGCCTTGCTGCTTTTGCCTTGGCCCTGCGCCGGTTTTTGCAGCCTTTCTTGACAGTCTCAGGCGGGCGAAAGCCCGCCATTTGCTTTATTTTTGTATTATTTACGGTATAACGGAAAGGAACACGGGCCATGGCGGGATTTTGCCCCTTGTTTTCGGGCAGCAGCGGTAACTGTACCTACATAGCGGCCGAGGGAACCGGGCTGCTGATCGACGCGGGAGTCAGTGCCCGGCGTATCGAGCAGGCCCTGACGGCGCACGAGATCGATCCGCGCTCGGTGGCGGCGATTGCCGTGACGCATGAGCACAGCGATCATATTGCGGGCCTGCGGGTGCTGTGCAAGCGGTACGGCTACCGCCTGATTGCCTCGGAGGGAACTCTGCGCGGAGTGGCCAAGGCCGGAATCCCGGTGTCCTCGGAGGATGTGATCGGCCCGGAGGGGGTCACGGTCGGCTCGCTGCAGCTCCGTGCGTTCCCGACACCGCACGATACCCCGGAGAGCACCGGATACGCGGTGACGCTGCCGGACGGCCGCCGGGTGGCCGTGGCGACGGATATGGGGCATATGACGGAGCGCATCCTGCAGGAGCTGTGCGGCTGCGACGCAGTGCTGATCGAATCCAACCACGATGTGTGTATGCTGAAAAACGGGCCGTACCCGTATGTCCTCAAGCAGAGGATCCTGAGCGAGCGGGGCCACCTGTCGAACGAGGCCTGCGATGCGGCGCTGCCCGCATTGGTGCAGAGCGGAGTCAAGTATCTCTACCTCGGCCACCTGAGCCGGGAAAACAATCGGCCGGAGCTGGCCTATCGGGCCGCCAAGGAGGCGCTGCAGCGCGCGGGAATCCGTGTCGGAACGGACTGCCGCCTCGGGGTGGCGCCGCCGGAGGCCGCCCTGCCGACCCTGTGGCTGTAGCCCCTTCGCCCCCGCCATGCTGCCGCCCCGCCATGCTGCCGCCCCCGGCGCCGCGCCCTTTTTGCTCCCTCTGACGAGGGAGCTGTCGGCGCAGCCGACTGAGGGAGAGAAAAGCCAAAACGCCACTCACGACAAGCCCGCCGTCTCCGTCCGTCGGCCGGCAGCCTCACCCTGCGGACTCGGCCGTTACCGCCCGCACCGTCACCTCCGGCCCCTCCAGGCACAGCACGGCCTGTCCCTCGGGCCAGGCCTGCTCGGCCAAAAACGCCGGGCGGCAATCGATCAGCCCTCCGTAGGCCTCCGTATTTTCCGTCGGGCGCACCGTCACCCGGCAATGGCTCAGCGTGAGGCCGCGCACCCCTGCGCCGTACACCAGGAAGCCCGCCTCCGAGACGGCCTCCACCTCCTCCACCGTCACCGGCCCGATGTGCCCTGAGCCGTAGGCACAGATCACGGCCGCCTCGCCCTTGCCCCACCAGGCTCCGGCAATAATGCGCGTCTGCATCCGTATCCGCCGGCAGGTTACCTGCTCCACCCATCCGCCGTCGCCCGCGAACAGCGCAAGACCCCGGTTGGAATCCACCATCACCAGATCCTCGACCGTCACTCCCCGGATCCGGGCATTCAGGTGACCGATCCGCACTCCCGCCGACCGCGACCGCATCCGGCACTGACGGATGACGATGTTTTCGCTCTCCTCCTGCGGATCCGTAATGCCGGTCACCGCCACACAGTCATCCCCGCAGGAGAAGGCGCATCCGACCACCTCCGCCTCCCGGCAGGACGACAAATGCACCCCGTCGCAGTTCGGGATCACCAGCGAGTTGTCCACCTCGATGCCGCAGACCCGCACCCGGCGGCAGCAGGAGCACGTCAGCGTCCAGCACGGGGAATCCGTAAGCTTCAGGTCCTCCACCGTCACCTGCGTACAGCGGTGGAAAAAGAGCGGCTGTGTCGGACGCGGGCGCTTTTGCTGCACCGCCTCGGCACGCTGAGCCTCCGACGGGGCCCTCCCGGCCCC
>URYX01000002.1 GCA_900552225.1 uncultured Oscillospiraceae bacterium
CCGTGTGCCGGAGGAGATTCTGCCGGATGAGCTCCGCTCGATTCTTAAGAGCGACCGCTGGGAGCTGCTGCTGATCAACTCCGAATATAAAGTGGCGAGCGACGCGGTCAATCAGCAGGTAACCGACCTGAACACCGTGCTGAAAAAGTACGATCCCACCGGAATGCTGATCGGTGAGGCCCCCTGCATGAAGGATATGATCGAGACGACCGACCGCGATTTCCAGGTGGTCAATGCGGTCTCCATCCTCGCCATCTTCGTGATCATCGCCCTGGTGGAAAAGAGCATCTCGCTGCCGTTCATTCTGATTGCGGTCATCGAGCTGGCCATTTTCATCAACCTCGGCCTGCCGCACTACCTCGGTCAGTCGCTGCCCTTTATCGCCCCGATCTGCATCAGCACGATTCAGCTCGGTGCCACGGTGGACTATGCGATTCTGATGACCACACGGTATAAGGCGGAGCGCCTGCTCGGCAACGCCAAGCGCCAGTCCGTGATTACGGCGCTGTCCACCTCAATCCCGTCGATCCTGGTCAGCGGTTTCGGCCTGTTTGCGGCCACCTTCGGTGTGGCGGTGTATTCGGATATCGACATCATCAGCTCCATGTGCATGCTGATGGCGCGCGGAGCCGTGGTCAGCATGCTGTGCGTGATTCTGATTCTGCCGGCGCTGCTGATGCTGTGCGATCCGCTGATCTGCGTCACCACGCTCGGCATGGGACGCTGCCGGAAAAAGGAGAAGCAGTCATGAAACAGAGCTTACAGCAGGGAACACGGTTTTTGCTGGCCGGAGCGGCCTTTCTGCTGACCGTGTGGGTGATTTGCCGAAGGGGAGCGGCCGCGGCGGCCGTTCCGAAAGATTCTGAACAGACGGAGGAATGAACGATGAAATCCAATGCGATGCGGGCACTTTCCATCGGACTGTGCGCGGTGTTGTTTGTAGGCGGAATCGGAGCGACGGTGTACGCCACCAATGCGGATAAGGCGCAGGAGCCGGAGGCCCCGAAGGTGCCGCAGCTGATTGCCGAGGACACGGCGGAGCTGATGAAGGATGAGACGGTGTACGTGCTGACCGACGCGGCCGGCGGTGTGCAGAAGATTATTGTCAGCGACTGGATCAAAAACCGCATCGGCAGCGATGCCGTGGCGGACCGGTCGGAGCTCGGGGACGTCGAGGTCGTCAAGGGCGACGCCTCCTATACCTTAAACGGTGAGCATATGCGGGTATGGGATGCCCAGGGCAAGGACATTTATTACCAGGGAAATATCGAAAAGGAGCTGCCGGTGCAGCTGTCGGTCTCCTACACGCTGAACGGAGCCCCTGTTTCCGCCGCCGATCTGGCCGGAAAGGACGGCAAGGTCACCATCCGCTTCCAATACCGCAACAATCAGTATGAAACAGTGGAGATCGACGGGAAGCAGGAGAAAATCTATGTTCCGTTTGTGATGCTGACGGGCATGCTGCTGGATACCGACGTATTCAGCCATGTGGAGGTGGAAAACGGCAAGCTGATCAGCGACGGCGACCGGATGGCCGTCATCGGCTGGGCAGTCCCCGGACTGCAGGAGAACCTGCAGCTGTCGGAGGAGCAGGCCTTCCTCCCCGATTATGTGGAGATTACGGCGGATGTCAAGGGCTTCCGCCTGGGCAACACCGTGACGGTGGCCGCAAACGGGCTGCTGAACCGGCTGAATACCGATGCCTTCGACGCGGCGGGAGACCTGGAGGAGCAGCTGACCGCGCTGACGGATGCCATGAAGCAGCTGACGGACGGCTCCTCGGCACTGTATGCGGGGCTGAACACCCTGCTTGACCGGTCGCAGGAGCTGGTGCAGGGCATCGACCGGCTGGCGGCGGGTGCCGCCAAGCTGAAGGCGGGTACCGAGCAGCTGGACGGCGGCACGGCAGACCTGAAGGCGGGTACCGCCGAGCTGCTCGGCGGACTGCAGGAGCTGACCTCTCATAATCGGGAGCTGGAGAACGGCGCAGCCACGGTGTTTACCTCGCTGCTTCAGACCGTGGAGCAGCAGCTGAAGGCGAACGGCCTGACGGTGGCTCCGCTGACCATCGAGGGCTACACCGAGACGCTGACAAGCCTGCTGCAGCATCCGACGGATACGCAGAAGGCGGAGCTGATCGCGCTGGCCAAGCCGGCGCTGGAGGCGGAGCTCAAGAAGAAAGAGGTGCCGGAGGCGCAGTACGCCACCGTGGAATATATGCTGTATGAGCGCCTGGCGGCCGGCAAAACGCAGAAGGAGGCCCTCGGAGAGATCCAGACGCTTCTGACCCACGCCGCCATCTGCCAGACGGTGGCTGCGCAGAACCCGTCGGCCACGACGCCCGAGCAGCTGGTACAGGCGATTGCGGTCTACCTTGCCTCGCAGCAGGGCGGCCAGCCGGTGCAGTATCTGCAGGCAGCCCAGACCGTAGCGAAGGATGCCCAGACCGTGCAGACGGCCGCGCAGAAGGCCGCCTCACCGGAGGGGCAGCTGGCCATTAACGGCCTGTGCCTCAGCCTGGCGCAGCAGACGCTGAAGCCGCAGCTCGACGGGGCCCTGCAGCAGCTCGACAGCTACAATGAGTTCTATACGGGCCTGCTGGACTATACGGCCGGAGCCGCCGAGGCGGCGGACGGTGCGGCGGAGCTGGACAACGGTGCCGCACAGCTGAAGGCGGGCACCGCCGAGCTGAAGGCCGGAATGGCCGAGCTGTACGACGGAATCCTGACCATGAAGGACGGGGTCCCGGCGCTGATTGCGGGTGAGCAGGAGCTGTGCAGCGGTGCCATGCGGCTGTCTGACGGGCTGAAGGAATTCAACGAAAAGGGTGTGCAGAAGCTGGTGGACGCCGTCAACGGAGATCTGGCCGGCCTGCTGACCCGCCTGAAGGCGACGGTGGATGTGTCGAAGGATTATAAGAGCTTTACGGGTCTGTCGGATTCCATGGACGGCCAGGTGAAGTTTATCTACCGCACCGCCTCGGTCAAGGCCGATTCCTGAGCTGAAAAAAGCATAAAATACAGTAAAGCCGCGTGGACCGCTTCGGCAGCCCGCGCGGCTTTTGTCAATCTACAATCGGGAAACCGTCGATGCCCCGGGCAGAGTCTTGCTCTGCCCGGGCACCGTTTTGCCGGAACCTCCGCGGAAGCCGTTAGGCCTTGTCGCCCGGCTTGGCAATCAGAGCGCACAGCAGCCCGAGCACAATGGCCCCGGTCACGCCCGCCGCCGTCGCCGTAAGGCCGCCGGACAGCGCACCGAGCCATCCGCGCTCCGCCACGGCCTCGCGTACTCCGGTGGCCAGCGTATAGCCGAAGCCGGACAGCGGCACCGTCGCGCCGGCCCCCGCGAACTCCGCAAGCGGCTCATACACGCCGACCGCCGTGAGCAGCACCCCGGCCACCACAAAGCCCACGAGAATGCGCGCCGGCGTCAGCTGCGTGCGGTCGATCAGCAGCTGGCCGATGACGCACAGCGCCCCGCCGACGGCAAACGCCTTCAGAAACGGCAGAAAACTCCACTCTACCATCGGAATTCCTCCTTCCGAGCGTAGTGTGTACCGTTTGGGCGCGGTTTATGCAGTGCGCGTCAGCCGTGCACCGTCAGCAGCGTCGCGCTGCCGTCGGCGGCAAAGGCCGTGACAATCTGCGGCACACGGCCGTCCAGCAGATCGGTGTGGAAGAAATGCAGATGCCCCGCCAGCACGGCGCGCACGGGAGAATCCGGGGCCGTAATCAGCTGCCGCACCGTTTTCCAATGCTCGTTTTTGTGCTTTCCCTGCTCCCCGATGTTCAGATCCTGCCCGCCCCAATACGCCATGGTCGGCTCGTGGAGCGTGGCGGTGCACAGCGGAATGTGCTGCAGCAGCAGGACGTGCCGTTCGCCGGAAAGCGCCTCGGCCAGTGTTTCCGCCACGCCGTCCTCGTACATTTCCCGCCCGTTGTCCACACCGACCAGCGTCAGCTCCCCGATGCGGCGCTTGTGCACAAAGGTGTTGCCGTCGCAGAATTCTCCGAACAGGGGGCGAAAGGCCACCTGCGCATGCGCCGTCTGATAATCGTCAAAATAGGCCCAGTCGTGGTTGCCGGGGACATAGAAATAGGGGACAGGAAGGTCCGCCAGCGCCTGCCGCAGAAAGCTCCGGTTCCGCTCGGACGGAAAATCCAGGATGTCTCCGGTCAGCAGCACGCCGGAGAGCGCCGGCTGCAGCTGTGCGGCATACGCGAGCAGAGCGGAAAGTCTCCGCTCGGTCGGAATGCCGTCCTTGCCGAAAAACCGGATGCGCGGAGCGGCATAGTCGATTCGCTCCTGCGTCTCATCCTCATCGCACAGCAGCAGATGCGCGTCGGTAATGTGTAAAAATCGGTAGGTGTCCCGCAGCCCCGGAATGCGGAGCTCCTGCGGGACGATGTGCCGTGTGGGCTGCAGCTCCATGCGCCCGCCTTCTTTCTTGTAAAATTTTGCCGCCCGCAGCGGCCCTTGCTCCCGCTGCCGCAAAAGACTCTCAGTTCTCCAGCAGGAGCGCCGCCACATAGGAGGCGAAGCCGTGGCAGCAGCTGGCGTGGTCGGTCATATTCTCCCAAAGCGTGCCGGTTCGGCAGGCCATGGTATAAAAATAGCCGTCGATTTCCCGCCGCAGCTGCTCCGTTTTCCCGTGGAGCCGGAGCAGCTCCAGCCGCAGATAGTTGCCGATAAACGCGTTGGAGGGCGCAATCTGCGGATAGGCTCCCGTCGCACTGCGCTGCGGCCCGAAATCGCGGCACAGAGTGTCCCACAGCGCCGGATACCGTTCCGGTGTGGCCGTTCCGGTGAAGAAGGCATAGTATTGGCAGGTCTCGGTGCACTCCCCCGAGGAAACGGGCACACCGTCGCGGAGCACCTCATTGTCGGTGAAAAACTGCCCGTTGAAGGAGCGGCGCCGCACGGTTTCCCGCAGCCGCTCCGCCCGGTCGGACAGCGCCCCGTCGCCGTAGAGGAAGGCCATCGCCTGCAGCATACGGGCGTAGAGCATGTTGGTGGGGAAATTGATGTCCTGCACCAGATCGTTTGCGTGCGACCATTCGACAAAGACCCAGCCCTTCAGCCGCTCCAACAGGCCGTCGGCGTTTTCGAAGGCGCGGAAATAGGTGAGCAGTGCCTCCAGCCGCGGGCGGAAGGCCTCGGCCAGAGCCCGGTCTCCCGTCCGGCGGACGTAATCCTCCAGCTCGAGAACGAGCCACATGGCCCAGTTCGGAATAAAATTGCCGTCAAAGTGGTCGGCCGGGTAGCACATGGGCACCATGCCGTCCGGCAGATGGTCGAACCGCTCCGCCAGCAGGTAATTCTCCAGAAAATTGTATTCGATGGCATTGCCGCCGGTCAGCGCCCGCTCCGCCCGCGCGGTAAACCAGCTGTCGCAAAGCCATCCGGCGCGTTCCCGCGTCGGGCAGTCGGTGAACAGGTCCATGCTGTTTTGACGGAAGGTCTCGCAGGCGGCTCGGAAAATCCGCTGCCGGTGCGGATCGGGATCGGCGTATACGGCGGTGACGGGATAGGGGCAGACCGCCTCCCGCAGACGAAGCTCCGTGATCTCTACGGCTCCTGCGGTGCAGGACAGCTGCAGATAGGCAAAGCCGAGCGCCTCCACCGCCTGGAAGTCATAGTGCCCGGGCTGCAGCTCCAGTGCCACGGCGTTCAGGCATTCCATGCCGAGCGGATCGACGAGCCCCTCCGCCGTCAGCCGCTCGTCCACCGTAATCCATAGGGTGGACGGCTGCCGGCATTCGATGCGGCAGGCGATGTAGCCGGTTTTTTCTCCCGGAAGCGAGAGCACCTCGTACTGTCCGGCCGACAGCTGCGTAGAGCCCGTATAGGCCTCCCCGATGGGCTGCGGCGTGTCATAGCGGATGTCCTGCAGCTCGCGGCTCAGGTTCCAGGAGAGCTCCTCCTCCGGATAACCGCGCAGACGGCCGTCGGCCGATGCGTCCATCGAACGGTCACGGCGGTAGTGCGCAGGCGGGCAGGGATAGTGCAGCGTCCCGCGGGACAGCAGCCGCTCCGGCCGTACCGTGGGATAGGAAAACGGCGCAATGCGGCGCGGCACCAGCCGTTTTTCCGCGGTGGGCACCGGCGTGACGGGCTGCGAGGAGGCTCCCGGCCGGCCGACGCGCCAGCCCGCGGCCTCCGGAGTCAGGCGGTAGGCCTCCGCAAAGGGCCGCTGAAAGCTGAACCGCGGTACCCTGCGCACCCGCTCCGTCAGCCGGTAGGCCGCAAATCCCTCCCGCCCGGTGGCGGCAAGGACGCGGCTCCCGAGCAGCAGCTCGGCCTGCACAAAGCCCTCCTGCAGCGGCAGCTCAAAGCTGTTGACGGCATAGTTGACAATTTCCACGGCAATATGATGCCGCTGTCCGGGCTGTACCGTGAGGGCCACGGTATCCACGCGGAAGAAGCCGTGGGCGCAGCGGGCCGGGCCGTTTGCGATAAAAATGCCGTCCGCAAATACCCGGTAATAGCCCGCCGTGGCAATCCGCAGCCGCAGGGGCTGCCCGTCGCAGACAGCCTCGGCATACAGGCCGATCGTGATGTTCCGGGCCGTTCCGAGCCCCTCGGGCCATACGGGAACGGCCTGTTCAAAAAAAGCGGAGGAATGCATAAAAATACTCCTTTTCGGGGGCCTGAGTTGCCTTTCTTTTCCGCGCTGCGGCGGGGAAAGGGAGTTGACAGGGCCCGTTTTTAATGCTATACTCAAAATATAAAATTGAGAATTTTCCACACCTGCGGATAGGAGGGATGCCGGATTTATGGAAGAACTGTCCTATTTTGACAAATGGTCCTTTTTGAACCTGATTCCGGAAGCCTGCGGCCGCTCCTCCTCGGATTTTACGCCCTGCTCGTTCACAAGCCTGATGTTCAACTATGTGGTGTCTGGCGAGGGGGTGTACTGCCTGCAGGGAAAGGAATATGCCGTGCGGGCGGGGGATATCTTTGTGATCCCGCCGTATCAGATCAACTCGCAGCGGTGCGTCAGCGAACGGGAATGGGAAAAGCTGTGGGTGGCCGGCGAGGTGATCGGCTCGGAGACCACCTCACTGCTGCCGACGCTCGGTCTGAGCGAGCCGGTGATTACGGCACCGGGACGGAAGTCTCTGTTTGTCTCTATCGTACAGAACCACGAAAGCTCCTCGGCACGGAGCTATTACGTCAACGGTCAGCTGTATGAGCTGATCTATCGCCTGCGGGAGATGACGGACAACACCGGTATCAACCCGTATGTGGAGCGCGCCAAGCGGTATATCCAGCAGCATTATCAGGAAAACCTGTCGGTGTCGGAGCTGGCGTCGCAGGTGGGGCTGGAGCGCAGCTATTTTTCCCGGCTGTTCTTCTCCTGCACCAAAATGGCACCGCGGGACTACGTGACGGATTACCGGCTGAGCCAGGCCATCCGCATGATCGGTGACGGCGAGATGAATATCAACGAGATTGCCGTCGCGGTGGGATACCGCGACGTGTATACCTTCTCCCGCGCCTTTAAGAAGAAATTCCTGGTGTCTCCGAATAACTTCAAGCCCATCCGGTTTAACAAGGAGGCCGGTCCGGAGCCCGTCTGCGAGGACACCGAATAGCCCGTTGTCCTATCTATCCGCGTTGCTTTTGCACCCTGTCTATTCTTTGCTTTGGCGTCCTGCGGAGTTTTCAGCGTGGAGATTGTCTGAAAAGACGCAGGGGGCAAGGAGTGCGCCTCTGTCGGCGTATATGGATACGGTAAGAGGTGCACGACGCCGTAAGCCAAAGCGTTGGCCCGGCGGGCCAACCGCATTTCAGTCATCCGTTTGAAAGAAAATCGATAGCCGCTTTTTGCCCTTTGCCTTACTTATGTCCGCTTTGGCGTCCTGCGGAGTTTTCAGACAATCTAAGGAGCTTCCCGGTCCTGAGGGGCCGGGAAGCTCTCTTTTTCTGTCGTCCGTGCGGGCGGCGTGCCGCCGGAGCACCCGATGGCCTCGTCCGACAGGTCCATACCGTGCAGCAGCAGGCAGCCCTGCTGCTGCGCCAGCCGCAGCCGCAGCAGCACATCCTCCTCGGAGATGCGGAAGCGGGCGCAGAGGCACGGCAGACACAAAAAGGAGGAGGCCCCCCGGTTGACAAGCTTGCGATGAGCCGCCACCTCGACCCCGGACAGGGGTTTGTGACACTGTGCGCAGGTTGCCATAGCGGGAAGCCTCCCCGATTCAGACTGTGAGATAACGTTTCGGAATACGGAGCACCGGGCGTCAGCCGCGGATGCCGTTGTTTTCGTAGGTGCTGCCGCTGAGGGAGCCGGAGGCGATCAGGTTGCCCTTGGAGGAATTGCCGATGATCTGCAGCCCGGAGGTGCTCCCCTTCAGCGTAAAGGCCTTCGGATGCTCAAACGCATTGCAGAAGAAGCGGATACCGGTGCCGTTGTTGACCTCGATGACCGGTGGGAGCTGTCCGGCGCTGACCAGATTTCCGTCGGCCCGCAGCGTGTTGCAGGAGAAGTTGACGCCGGAATTGTAGGTGCCGGTGAAATCAAACTGCGCCGCCAGCACGTTGATGTCGAAATAGTTGCTGACGATCTCGTGGTTCATCGCGGCGGAGCCGGTGTTCGTGAACCGGATGGCCGTGGTGGTGAACCAGTCGAAGTGCGTGTTGAAGATGCGGTTGTTCTGCCCGCCCGCAAAATGGACACCGACCGTTCCGTGGGTGAAATAGCTGTCATGAATCTGCACACGGGAGCCGCTGCACAGAATGGCCGTTGTGTTCGACCGCTCCGGCCCGTTGTAGCTGCAGTGCGAGAACTCGATATCCGAGCAGCTGGCCGTGATGTGAATGGCGGCGTTGCCGACCTTCTGTGCGTTCAACTCCGCCACACGCCACAGCAGGACATTCTTGGCGTTGTCCATCAGGATGAACTGATCCAGGCTGACACCGCGGGAGTTGTTGAAGGTCAGTCCGGCCAGCTTGACGTTGGAGGCATCGGCAATGCGCAGCATGGTGCCGACCCCGTCCAGCGGGTAGAGGCTGACCTTCTGACCGTAGATCGTGACATTGGAGGGGACATTGACGGTGGTTTTCAGCGCATAGTTGCCGGCATTGATAATGACGACACCGCCCGAGGCCGCCGCCGCGTTGACGGCACTCTGCAGCGCGGCGCTGATGTCGGAGCGGTCGCCCTCCACGGCGCCGTGCTCGGCTACGGTGACGGTCTTGCGCCCGTTCAGAATGCGGAACATCTCGGCCGAGACGTTGGCCTCGTCCGACTGCGCGCCGCGGCCGGACGGGAAAGCGGAGGTGCCGAACGAATTCTGCCGCTGCTCATTGTGGGTGCCCTGCAGCGACAGCGAGGAGGCGGACACGTGGTTCTCCACAAAGGTGACACCGCTGGTGAGGGAGTTGGTCTCCACCGGCTTGGACGAGCGGAGGTTGCACTGATAGACTGTGCTCTCCGCAATGCGGTTCATGCAGATATCCGCCCTCCGGTTGCCGGAGAAATCACAGTTCGAAACGGTGGTCTGCTTGTCGATAACGGAGGAGGCGGAGGACAGATACAGCCCGTAGGCGGCATTGTCGCGGAAGGTGCAGTTGATGACGCAGGAATTGGAAACCTCGCTGCGTCCCTCGCCGCCGAGCGACAGACCGGATTCCGAGCTGCCGATTACGGTGATGTTGCGGTAGGTGGAGCCGCCGTTGATGCGGTCCACGATTCCCTTGCCGCCGTTGACGGTGATGTTGCTGTACCAGCAGTCCGTCTGGGTGCCGTCGATGGCATACCCGGTGACGTTGTCAAAGGTGAGGTTGTAGTAGTGGTTGGTCCAGTCGAAGGCATTTTTCTCCACACGGACAGTGGTGATGGCGTTGCCCTTGATGTCACGGAAGGCCATGTTGGACATGCTGACACCGAGCGCGGACTCCAGATTGAAGAAGCTGTCGATGCGGCGGCTGCCCGAGCTGCCGTCACAGGTGAAGTTCATGAAGGTAAGCGTCTTGGTATAGTCGCCGTTGGCGTTGGTGAACACATACTCCATGTTGCGGCCCGCCTTCAGCACGGTGCCGCCGATGCCGGATTCGTTCGGCGTGCCGATGAACGTGTTGCCCTGCCGGAAATAGACGGTGCTGTTGAACACGTAAGTACCGGCCGGGAAATAGAACGAGGTGCTGCCGCTGAGCATGTCAATGGCATTCTGCAGCTTGGCTGAGTTGTCGGTTTTGCCGTCACCGACCAGCCCGAGATTGGCCACGTTGACGGAATACAGCCGCTCGGCCCCCGACGCGGACGGGTCGTCCGGATTCGAAGGGGTATTCGGCTGCGTTGTGGGGGTGACGGGAGTGTTCGGGTCGGTGGGATCCGGATTACCGGAGCTCGGGTCGGTGGGGTCACCCCCGGAGGTACCGTCGGAGCTGTCCGTCCCGGACGGGCCCGTCGCGGTGCCGTTCGTCTGCCCGGAGCCGGAGGTGCCGGCGTGGCTCGGGTCGGAAATATCCGACGTGCCGGAGGCATCCGGTGTCTTCTGGCAGGCGCAGAGCAGGGTCAGGAAAAGGGCGGCGCAGAGCAAAACCGCCAAAAACCGCTGTTGTTTCATTAGGACTCACCTTTCTTTATCGAATAGAATACGGCGAAAAACGGCCGATCGGAGCGGGATACGGCCCCGGATCGGGAAAGCATGGCAAGTATACCATATTATTGAACAAAAATAAAGCGCTTTTCGGGCAAAAGTCACGTACTGACAAATAGGAGTCACATCTCGCCATTGATTTGAACTGCAAAATGAAATAAGATAGGAATAACGAATGGCGGGGAAATTGTATAAACGGACGAACAAACCCCGGAGAACCGACAGTCTCCGGGCTGCTTTGCCGGGAATACAGGGCCCCGCCGGCCGGAGAGAACGCCGGCCGCGGAGTGCTTCGTCCGGAGCGCTTCCGGACGCCGGGCGGCCTCTCGGCACGGTACAGTTTCCCAAAGCGCTTGGATCCCACATTTTAAAAGGAGGATTTTGTCTTATGCAAGTACTCAAACGTGTACCTCGCAGGGCGTTGGCGTCCGCGTTGGCACTTTGCCTGCTGCTCATCGGCATCGGTGCGGTGAACTTCTCCACCGCGGCGCTGGATGCGGAGCCGGAAAAGTACAGCGTGGATCTGCCGATTTCCGGCGAAAGAGACGACTGGATGCAGTACGTGGCGGCATCCGATAACGTGAAGGTCGGTGAGCAGAGCCGCGGCTACGACACCACCGAGCAGTATTACTTATCCCCGGTGTCCGCGCACAGCTCCGGAACCGTGACCTTCCGGTTCGATGCCGGTGACGGCCGGGTGTTCGATTCGCTGAACCTGCGCCTGAAGGGAAAGGCGGAGGGCGCCAATGCCACCCCGACGCAGTTCCAGGCGTTTGTCGGAACGGACGGAGAGCACTTCACGCAGGTGGTGTCCGAGACGCAGTGCGGACAGACGGAAACGAACCCCGACCTGAACATCACGGGTCTGGCGGCCGGTGCCTCGACGGTTTACGTCAAGGTCGTGCTGTATGCGACGAGCTTTGCCGACTGGGCGCGGCTCTACTGGGTGAAGCTGGAGGGTCAGACGTGCGCAGCCTCTCAGGTCAAGACCTATACCCCCTCGAACCCCACCAGCCAAAGGGTAGTGTTCAACACCGAGGGGGGGTACACCGCGAACCTGATCGAGTCCTTCAACACCAAAATTACGGTGCTGCACGAGGGCTGGGGCGATACCCAGTCGCACTGCATCGAGCCGGAAGCGGCTGGCCGCGGCGCCTACATGGTGTTTAAGTTCGATGCGGGCGAGGGCAAGGTGTTCAACGCTCTGCGTGCCACCTGGAGAGCGGCTGTCTATTGGGATTACAGCTTTGCCTGGATGTATGCCAGCTCCGACGGACAGCAGTGGAACCTGATGTCGAAGGAGAGCAACAATAACGGAAGCGAGGACGAGGTTACGGTCAACCTGACCTCCGTGGCGGCCGGCCATCGCTATCTCTATATCCGGGTTGCCATGTACAAGCAGGAAAACGGCCGCAGCACGGTACAGGCCCTGTGGCTGAGACAGATAGAAGGCAACTACGTGGACGTCGTCACTGATCCCGCGGAGGAGACGGCCAACACGCCGGGCATCCTCACGACGGGCCAGGATATCAACCCGGTGTCCGATACCAACAAGAACCTGGTGGCCTCGGCCAACATCGAGTACGTCAAGGACAAGAATAACGGCGGCACGGCGGATTACGATAACTTCCACCCGGCCGTGGACAAGAAATACGGCTACGCCATTTACCGCTTTGATACGAATCAGGCGGGCAACATCCTGAATTCCGAAAAAATCTCCTATAAGATTCGCGCCGCCGGACACAGCATCACCGGACTGCTTGCCGGCACGGACGGACAGAGCTGGACGCTGGTGCGGCAGTTTGACGGCAATGGCAACGAACTCGACACCACCTACATCAACGATCTGACCGGCATCGCGGCGGGACATGAGACGCTGTGGATCAAGTTTGTCATGCTGGGCCGCGACATAAAGGATCATGCGTGGGTGCGCTACATCAACATGGATGCCTACAACGGCAACGCGCAGACCCGCGCCCCGCAGGCCGGCTCCGAAGGCGACCTGCAGGTGACGGCTCCCGACAAGACGAAGTACCTGGTCGATCAGGAGCGGACGGGTAATCTGGATGTGACCGGCATGACGGTGAAAACCGCCGACGGCACCGAGCTGGATGCCTCCCGCTACTTCGTGGACGATCGCCCGATGTATGTCCGCAAGGGCGACAAGTACTACACCAAGACCGCCGTCGGCACCTATACGCTGCCGGTGATCTATCTGGACGCGAACGGTGTCCATAAGGGCAGCTTTAATGTCAAACTGATTGCGAATGTCGGCTCGATCGCCGTGACCTCCGAGCCGACCAGGAAGGCCTATCTGATCGGAGAAGCTCTGGATCCCGCCGGACTGGAGATCACCTGGACGAAGGCGGACGGCAGCACCGAGACGCTGGACAGCACGCGGTATACGCTGAGCGGCTTCTCCTCCGACGCGGCCGGCAACAAGACGGTGACCGTGAGCTTTGCGGCCGATGAGGATACGACGCTGACGGCGGAATTCACCGTAGCCGTGGTCAGTCAGGTGGCGACGGGGCTGCGCCTGGAGCTCCCGCAGAGCCTGACGCTGGCGGCCGGCACCCGCTTCCCGATGGAGCAGCTCAAGGTGTTTGCTCAGTATGAGGGCGGCGTGGAGCGCGAGATCGCCAAGGCAGAGGACAGTGCCGACGGCTACACCGTGACGGATGTGGACTTCCTGCTGACCGGTGAGCAGACGGTGACCGTGCGGTACAGCGGTCTGACCGAGACCTTTACCGTGACCTACACCGGCCCGGCCTATACGGCGACCGAGCCGACCGACACCTCTCTCCCGTGGGAGATGAAGAACGCCGATCCGGATGCACAGCCGTGGACCTCCCACATGGTCGGAAAGACGGCCGGCCTGACCTCCATGGTTGTGCCTCTCGGTGAGGGCTGGGGCGAGAATATCCGCTGGCGTCTGTGCCCGGCAACCTGCCGGTCGCTGGAGGGCATCATCTTCCGTCTGACGAGCGAGAAGGATCTGGACGTGCTGACCCTGGGCTATAAGGGCCCGAACGTCGGCCGCACGCTGATTTGGACGAGTGTGGATGACGGAGCCACCTGGACGCTGGCTCACAGCAAATCCGGTTATGACGACAGCTTCCAGGATACCCGCGTAATCGACCTGTCGGCGGGGGTCAAGGGCGCCCGGACGGTGCTCGTGAAGCTGGAGCTGTACGTGGACCGTGATGACGGCCGCAACGACCTGACCGGTATCTCCTGGCTGGAGTTCCGCACGGCCAAGGTCGAGGAGGAGGGCCCGAAGCTCAACTTCGAGCTGGACCGTGAGGCCGATGAGACCCGCACGGGCGCTTCGCTCCCCTTCTCCACCTATTTCGGAGATTCCACCGACCTGACCGACGCGCTGTGGAGCGCCGGCGGCCTGCATTCGATGAAGGTCAACCCGAACTGGGATAGCTCCATCCAGAACTACCTGATGCCGAAAGAGGACAACACGGACGCGGGCTTTACGCTGCGCTTTGACGCTCCGGAAAACGCCACCTTCGGCAATACGCTGATGAAGTTCAAGGGCCGTGCCTACGGCGACTCCGTCATCACCATCCGTGTGAGCCGCGACAATATCAACTGGCAGGATGTGCAGACGCTGACGCAGGATAACGGCAACGAGTTCCAGACCGAGCGCAAGCTTCTGCTGAGCCAGATCGTCAAGGATTGGGATACCCTGTATCTGCGCTTCGATATGCGTTCGGTGGGCGGTACGGATCGCGCCGAGTTCAGCTGGCTGGCGCTGTCCTCCTCCTTCTCGCTGGTGCCGGGCGCCGACGTGGAGCGCTACGCCCCGTTCAACAGCCGCTTTGGCAACACCGATTACCTGAACTACGTGATTGCCAACGACGGCATCATTGCCGGCAACTTCTATGACATCAACGCCCTGACCGCTCCGGATGTCGGCAGCGAATACGAAATCGTGTTCCGGATCGACGCCGAGGAGAACCAGACGTTTGAGGATGTGCGTCTGACCTATTCGGGGCGCGCCATCAGCGGCGGCTACCTGGCGGTGCTGGTCAGCAGCGACGGCGGCGAGACCTGGACGGAACTCAGCCGGATCAGCACACCGGGCGAGGACGCCTCGGGAGCCGGCGACTACAGCGCCAGCCGCGCGTTCAACATTTCGCAGTATGTGGACGGCACGGATACCTTCCAGGTGAAGGTGCTGATGCGGTCCGAGGTGGATCCCTCCCGGACGGCGCTGACCTTCCTGAAGGTCAATGCGGGCTACGCGGAGACCGACGATCCCGACCATCCGGTACAGCCCGGCGACCCGGATGCCCCGAATACCGGCGATGTGCCCGCCGTCTGTGCGGCGGCGCTGGTGCTCGGTGCGCTCTGCACGGCCGTGGTGCTGAAAAAGAAGAAAGCCTGACACCTCTGTGAGAATTTTCGCCCGTCCGAAAGCGACGGGCGAAAATTCGGCATTATGAAGGAGAGAGACGCATGAAAAAATTCCATCGTTTTCTGAGTCTGCTGGCCGTTGTGCTGATGCTCGTCGGCATGATGGCAGCCTGCAGCGGCGGCGAAACTGTTTCCGGCGACGGATCCGATACGCCGTCCGGCAGCAGCGGCAGCACGACCGGGACCCGGACTCCGGGCGGCAGCACGGTCTCCGGAGACAGTTCCTCCGCCCCTGATGCCTCGCAGGACGGGGATTCCTCCGGCGACAGCTCCGACGGAGATCATTCCACCACCCCCACCTCCCCCAACACGCCGGTCAGCCCGACGGCCAACATCAACCGCGGCAACTACGATCTGGGCGGAGCCACCATCCGTGTTATCGGCTGGAGCAGTGAGCTGGAGCCGATGCTCGGCCGCAGCACCATGGACGATGCCTACTATTACGCCATGAAGTACGTCGAGGAGAAATACAACTGCAAATTCTCCTTCCAGAACAACTTCTCCGGCGACAGCTACAACACGCAGATTCTGACGAACGCCCTGTCCCATAAGGCGTTTGCCGATGTCATGACCGTGCACGTCACCAACTATATCGACTGGATCAAGCGCGGTCTGCTGGCGGACGTGACGGATGCCATCCGGAATGCCCCCGATGCCTCGGAGTGGAAGCAGGAAATCTCCATGTACAAGGATAAGCTGTACGGCATCGATCCGACGCCGCGCCGCCCGCTGCACGGCAGCTACCTGCTTTACAATACGGCGCTGCTGCGGGCACTGAACCTGGAATCTCCCCAGACGCTGTATAACAACGGCGAGTGGACGTTTGCCAAGCTGGTGGAGTATTGCGAAAAGGCGTCCCGGAGAAAGGACACCTACGGCATCGCGTCGTTCGGTCTGGACAGCACGTGCTTCAACTCCGCCGGTGTGCGCGGCATGTATGTGCGCGACGCAAGCGGAAAATACTGGAATGCCTATACCCATCCCTCCACCAAGGGCAGCATAGAAAAGGCCCTGAACATGATGCTGCAGCTCAAGCCCTATATGCTGGGCGATGTGTGCCAGGATATGCCCGCCAAGCTCGACGCGGTGGATGCCTTCACGCAGAACCGCTGCCTGTTCATCTGCACCGGCCCCGAGCAGGCCTCGGCCTTCAAGTCGGAGGGCGAAAAGAACTACGCTCCCGTGCCGTTCCCGCTGAACGGTGCCTCCAACTGGGAGAACGCGGAGAGCTACTTTGCCTTCACCGCCATCAATGCCTATACGACGCTGGATAAGGCGGCGCTGACCGCGGCGATCATGGATCTGAAGACCATCTGGGATTCCGGCCGCGGCAAGGCGTACTATCAGGAGGACGAAGCCTCCTGGGCGGATGACCTCTACAGCAAATATTATCAGAAGCGTTCCGACGCGGAATTTGTCATCAACGCCGGAAAACAGTGCACCTATAAGGGCTACTATTGGCTCAACCTGGGCGGCACGGTGACATGGGACATCGTGACCCCGGTGCTGCGCGGCGAAAAGACCGTGGCTCAGGTGCTCAGTGCGACCGACAGTAAGATTCAGGAGACCATCGACGAGGTGCTGAACTCCTGAGGGTGACGGGTTACCGTTGAAACGGTCAGGCGGTAAAACCGGTATTGCCGTAGATCCGTAGGGCAGGCAGTACCGGTTTTGCCGTTCCGTGCGTTTGTTGCAGTCCCGTGTACACACCGCGTATACCGCGGTGTGTACACGGGCGGACAGGAAGAAGGAGAGAGATACAGTGAGGAAACGTCTATGGTCTGCGGGTCTGGCGGCCGTTTGTCTGCTGCAGGTCTGTATGGGGGTGCCGGCGGCCGGCACGGCCCGGGCGGAAGCGTCGGGAGCGGCGGAGCCCGCCGGAACGGAGTCCTCTGCGGAGGCGTTTACCGCACTGCCGGACTATGAGCAGTATCTCCGCGGCTTGACCGATGCGGCCTATACGGAGCGGGAAATCGTAATCAACGGGGTGGACTGTGAGCCGACGGAGGCCGCGGTCGCGTCGCCGGAGACGGTGGACGGGCAGCCCGTGCTGATCACGGAGGCCAGCGGCACGGTGACCTGGCGCTTTACGGTGCCGCAGAGCGGACTGTATAACCTGGCGGTGACCTATTATAACGTCGAGGGCAAGGGCAGCAACATGGAACGCATCCTGTACCTGGACGGGCAGGTGCCGTTTGAGGAGGTGCGCAACCTGACGTTTTACCGCACCTGGACAAACGACGGCGACAAGCTGTACAGCCAAAACGGCAACGAGTACCGCCGGACGCAGGTGGAGGTGCGCTGCCTGACCGAGCAGCTGCTGCAGAGCAGCACCGGCTACCGCGACGATACCTTTGCCTTTTACCTGACCGAGGGGGAGCATACCCTCTCGCTGGAGGCGGTCAGCGACCGGATGGGCATCCGGCAGCTGCGCTTTTATCACGCGCCCGAGGCTCCCTCCTACCGGGAGTGGCGCGCGGCTCACCCCGACTGCACCGTGGTGCAGGGAACGGCCCTGCTGCAGGTGCAGGGGGAGGACGCCGACCTCAAATCCAGCTCCACCCTGTATGCGGTGGAGGACCGCACCTCCCCGCTGAACGAGCCGTATGCCTACGACCGGATTCAGCTGAACTGCGCAGGCGGTACGGCGTGGAAATACCGCGGAGACTGGCTGCAGTGGACGGTGCGGGTGCCGCAGGCCGGACTGTATGCCGTAGTCATCCGCGCCAAGCAGTCGTTCGTGTCGGGCGTCACGGTGACGCGGACGCTGTCGGTCAACGGGGAAATCCCCTTTGCCGAGGCCCAAAACCTGAAATTTCCTTACAGCGACAGCTGGCAGCTGGTCTCGCCGCGCGATGCGGAGGGAGAGCTGTGCTATGTGTATCTGCACGAGGGAGACAATACGCTGCGGCTGACCAACACCCTCGGAGAGCTCGGCACCGTGCTGCGCAATATCGAAGCCGGCTCGCAGGAGCTGAATCGGCTCTACCGCCGTATCCGCATGATCGTGGGCAACACGACCGACGAATACCGCGACTATCACTTGGAAACCTACATTCCCGATCTGATGGAGATCATCCGTGAGCAGAGCGGGAAGTTTCATACATATCTGGAGGCGCTGGATGCCCTGGCCGGCAGCAAGGGCGAGGCCACCGTGGCCCTGGATCAGGTGTGCCTGATGCTCGAGAGCTTTCTGGAAAAGCCCGAGACCATCCCGCAGCGCATCGGCACCATGCGGGACAATATCAGCAGCCTGTCCAGCTGGGTGCTGTCGGCCAGCGAGCAGTCTCTGCTGGTGGACTATATCGGACTGCTGGAGAGCGACACGGCCATGCCGCGTGCGGATGCGCCGTGGTATGCCAAGCTGTGGAACGAGCTGCAGGCCTTCTTCTATTCCTTTACGGGAGATTATACGCTGATCGAGCAGCAGACCGATGTGACCTCCCATACCTCGGTGTCGCTGTGGCTGAGCAATACCGTGGGACGTGACCAGGCCACCATCATCAAGCAGATGGCCGAGGGCTCGTTCACGTCCTCCACCGGCATCGCGCTCGACCTGAAGCTCGTGGATATGTCGGTGCTGCTGCGTGCGGTATCTGCGGGCGACGGCCCGGACGTGTCCATTTTTATGGACCAGTCAACGCCCGTGAACTACGGAATCCGCTCGGCACTGTACGATCTGCTGCAGTTCCCCGATGCCGAGGAGGTGCTCCTGCGCTTTTCGGAAAGCGCGGCCGTGCCCTTCCGCATCAACGGCAGGCTGTACGCCCTGCCGGAATCCCAGGTGTTTCCCATGCTGTTCTACCGCAGGGATATCCTGCAGGAGCTCGGCATGGCGGTGCCCCAGACCTGGGAGGAGCTGACCCGCGCCGCGGCGCAGCTGCAGAAGAAATACATGGTGGTGTCGCTGCCGACCCCGGCCTCGACCTCCTCAGGCGGCACGACCACATCGCTGAACAGCGTATTTTCCGCCCTGCTGTTCCAAAACGGCGGCCGCGTCTATAACGATGCGGGAGATACCTGCCTGCTCAACAGCAAGGAGAGCGTGGCGGCCTTCCGCCGCTGGTCGGAGCTGTACACCAAATATAAGGTGCCGGTAACCACCAACGCCCTGTCCTATTTCCGGACGGGCGATGCACCGCTCGTGGTCTCCGATTATAACTTCTACAATTCGCTGATCGTCGGTGCGCCCGAAATCAAGGGCCTGTGGGGCATGGCGGAGCTCCCCGGCACGGTCAGAGACGGTACCGTGGACCGCTCGTGCTCCACCTCGGTCTCCGGCTGCCTGATGTATGCCAACGCCCGCGATCCGCAGGCCTCCTGGGAATTCCTCAAGTGGTGGACCTCCGCCCCGGTGCAGATTCGCTACGGGCAGGAGATCGAGGCGCTGCAGGGTGCCTCCGGCCGCTGGATGACCGCCAACCTGGAGGCGCGCGAATCCATTGCGTGGGATACCGCCACCGCCAGGACCATAGCCGCACAGATGCAGTGGGTGCGGGGCGTTCCCGAGGTGGCGGGCGGCTATTACGTCGGACGCAGTGTGGACAACGCGGTCAAAACCGTCATCAACGGCGGGGCCAACCCGCAGGAGACGCTGCTCGATTACGTGGACGATATCCAGGAAGAAATCCGCTATAAGCGGAAAGAACTGGGCCTGGACTGAGAAAAGGGGTGTGTGCATGAAACGGGATCCGCTGAGAGAGCTCAAGGCCCATTGGGGCGAATACGTGCTGATGACCCCCTTTCTGCTGGTGTTCTTCACCTTTACGGTGATACCGGTGCTGATTACCATCGGGCTGAGCTTCACGACCTATAACGTGCTGGAGGCCCCGCGGTTTGTGGGACTCGATAACTACCTGCGCCTGTTCGTCAACGACGAGATATTCCGCAAGGCGCTGAAAAATACGCTGATCTTCGCGGTATGCACCGGGCCGCTCGGCTATGTGCTGTCGTTTGCGGCGGCCTGGTGCATCAACGAGATGTCACGCCCGGTGAAGGCGGTGCTGACCTTCATCTTCTATATGCCGACCATCTCGGGCATGGTCTATACCATCTGGGCGCTGGTGTTCAGCGGCGATATGTACGGCTACCTGAACAGCGCACTGCTGTCGCTCGGTCTGATTAACGACCCGATCCAGTGGCTGACCACGGAATCCTATATCCTGCCGATCATCATTATCGTACAGCTGTGGCTGAGCTTCGGCACCGGATTCCTGACCATGGTGGCCGGCTTTTCGACCGTGGGGCAGGAATTTTACGAGGCGGCGGCCATTGACGGCCTGCGCAACCGGATGCAGGAGCTGTGGTACATCACCATTCCCATGATGGCCCCTCACCTGATGACCTCCGCGCTGCTGCAGATTACGGCCATGTTCGCCAGCACCAGTGTCTCGGATACTCTGGTGGGCTTCCCCAGCACCAACTATGCCGGCCACCTGATTATGTCCCATCTGAACGATTACGCCAACCTGCGTGTGGAGCGCGGGTATGCCAGTGCGATCGCGGTGTTTATGTTCGTGTTCATGATTCTGCTCAACCGGTTCATTCTCGGCCGGCTGAAAAAGATCGGCACCTGACGGCCGCCGGAAAACTACCCGCACGAAAGGATGGTCAATGCATGGAATACACCGAGAAGGGAGCCCGTCAGAAGCGGCTGCGGTTTCTCAGACGCCTGTTCTCGAACCGCACCAAACGGCAGACCCGCAGCAAGGCGGGCAATGTGCTGATGTTTCTGTTCATCGCCGTGCTGGCGGTGTTCAGCGTCATCCCGCTGATTCTGTCGGTGGGCATGTCCTTCAAGCCGCTGAACGAGCTGTATATGTTTCCCCCGAAGCTGCTGCCCATAGCCCCGAGCATGAACAACTACCGGACGCTGCTCAACCTGATGACGTCCACCTGGGTGCCGTTCTCACGCTACCTGTTCAACACGGTGCTCATCACTGTCGTGGGGACGGTCGGTCACGTGTTCGTGGCCTCGGCGGCGGCCTATCCGCTGTCCAAGGGCCATTTCCGCGGGCGTAAGCTGATCAACGGCATGGTCACCACCTCCCTGATGTTCGTGGCCACCATCAATGACATCGCCAACTACCTGATCATCTCCGCGCTCGGCTGGACGGACAGCTACGCGGCCATTCTGGTGCCGATGCTGGGCGCGCCGCTCGGCCTGTTCATCATCACCAATTACTGCACGGCCGCCATCCACGATTCGCTGCTCGAATCGGCGCGTCTGGACGGCTGCAACGAGATTCAGATCTATTTTAAGATTGTGATGCCGCTGGTGAAGCCGGCGTGGCTGACGGTGGGCATCCTGATGTTCCAGCAGACCTGGGGTCAGCCGCATACGCTCTATCTGTACAGCGAGGAGCTGAAGACCCTGCCCTATGCGATTTCGCAGATTACCTCCGGAAGCCTGATCAAGGCCGGCGCGGCCCAGGCGGGAGCGGCGCTGATGATGATCGTACCGGCGGCGGTGTTTATCATCAGCCAGTCGAATATCGTCAACGCCATGACAACATCGGGAATTAAGGAATAAGGGGGGCGCGGAAATGCACATGCGGGAAAGAATAGCGGCTGCGGCCGCGGCGGTCCTCCTGACCGGTCTGCTGCCCCTGCTGCCGCGTGCGGCAGCCTACGACAGCTATTCCTACGTGGAAAACGGCTCGGGAATTCAGGACGTCCTGGCCCCGGCCGCCTATCTGCCGTCGGCGCGCCTGACGGCGGAGCAGCTCGGCGTGGAGCTGTCAGAGCCGGTGGACCTGTTCCGTGACGGGGACGGCGGCTTCTACCTGACCGACGCCCGCCGGAACCGCGTCTACTGCTTTGACCGGGACTGGCAGCTGCGCTTTACGGTCGGTGACGCGGAGACCGAGGCCGAGGGTGCGCTGCAGTCGCCCCACGGCGTGTATGTGACGGCGGACGGCGAAATTTACGTGACGGATACCGACCATCACCGGGTGGCGGTCTACGACCGCGAGGGCGCCTATGTCCGCGAGATCCGCCTGCAGGACTCCGACGTGCTCGGAGAGGACTTCGTCTATAAACCGCTGAAGCTGGCGGTGGCGGACGGCGGCAACCTGTTTGTGGCGGCGGACGGCTCGCTCGAGGGCCTGATGGAAATCTCTCCCGAGGGGGAGTTTTACGGGTTCGTGGGCAGCAATAAGGTATCGTATAATCCGCTCGAGCTGATCTGGCGTCGGATCTTTACGGATACCCAGCGCCGCAAGCTGCTGCAGAACGTGCCGGTGGAATATAAAAACGTGGCGCTGGACAGCGACGGCTTTCTGTATACGGTGACGGCCGTCAGCGACGTCAGCACGCCGGTCAAGCGCCTGAACCAGTCGGGCGATGACGTGCTGCGCACCAAATCCACGCTGAGCAAAAACAGCGTATCGGGCGACCTGCTGTATCCGACGTGGTATCAGCTGGAGAACTACGGCCCGTCCACGCTCGTCGATGTCGCGTCCGGAGAGGACGGACTGTATTACATTCTGGATGCCAAGCGCGGACGCGTGTTCTGCTACGACGAGGACGGCAACATCCTGTTTGAATTCGGCGGCCGCAACGCCGTGCAGTACGGCATGACCGCCGCTGCGGCGGCACTGGAGCGGGACGGCTCGGATCTGCTCGTGCTGGATTCCTCCGAGCGGGTGATTCAGGTGTACAGCCGCACGGCTTATGCCGATCAGCTGATTGCGGCCCAGAAGCTGTATCAGGACGGCGACTATACGGAGAGCTATCGGGAATGGATGGCGGTGCTGAGCCGCAATGCCAATTTCCGGCTGGCCTATGCCAAGGCGGGCTATTGCCGGTACCGTCAGGCGGACTACCGGGAGGCCATGGAGCTGTTCTTGCGCGGCAACGCCCGCGAGGGCTATTCCAAGGCCTATACCAAGTACCGCCAGGAGGTGCTCAACCGGAACTTCCCCTTCTATTTTGCCGGACTGCTCGTCGCGGCCGCCGGCGTGACGGCGCTGGTGCTGCGGCATAAGCGCCGGGAGGCGGCCAAAACGGCAGCCTCCCGCTATAACCGCTTTCTGTCGTCGGAGCACCCGGTCGGGCGCCAGTGCCAGTTTGCGGTGCAGACGGCCGCCCATCCTCTGCGCGGCTTCGGCAGCATCCGTGAGGAGGGTAACGGCTCGGTCATTGCCGCCACGGTCTGCCTGCTTCTGCTGTTTCTGTCCCGTCTGCTGACGCGGCAGCTGCTGGCCTTCCTGTTCAACAGCAACTACAACAGCCCGGTGGACCTCGGGGAGCAGTTCCGCTCCGTGCTGCTGCCGGTGGTGCTGTTTGTGGCGGCCAACTGGGCCATCACCAGCTTTATGGACGGAAAGGGCAAGACGCGGGACATCTATATGGTGGTCGGCTATTCCGTGCTGCCGCTCGTGGTGATTCCGCTGGTGATGGCAATCTGCAGCCGGGTGATGACCCTGGACGAGTCGGTGTTCCTGACCCTGGCGAACGTCGTGGCCTGGGGTTGGACGGGATTGCTGCTGTTTATCGGCATCGGCACGGTGCACCAGTACGGCTTCGGAAAAACCGTCCTTTGCTTTGTGCTGACGGCGGTCAGCGCGGTGATTATCCTCTTTATCTGCTTCCTGTTCTTCAGCCTGCTGCAGGAGATCACCGGATTTGTCTATTCCGTATATACCGAGATCATGCTGCGCTGACAGAAGGGAGGATGACGGAGATGCAACACCATCGGAAACTGCGGGGAGCCGTGCTGGTGACGGCCGCGGCGCTGCTGCTGTCCTCCTGCTCCGGCGTGTCGGTGCCGGAGCTGAAGGATACCCTGACACCGGCGCGCACCGTGGCCCTGGGGGAGGAATTCCTGCCGCTGTTCGGTGACCCGCTGGCATTTCACAACGACTGGACGCTGACGGTGGAGGAAAATCCGCTCAGCCTGACGGTGACGGACACCGCGACGGGCACCATGTGGACGACAAACCCGAACAATATCTTTGAGGACTCTCTCGCCTCGGTCGATATGGCCGATCAGATGAAGGCGCAGTTCGTGCTGGAGTATTACGACGCCAACGGCAGCAAGCACAGCATGAACAGCTTTACCGACTGCGCGGACAAGGAGCAGTATACCTTCCGCGAGATCCCGGACGGCGTGGCCATCGTGTACCGGCTGGGAGACGAGGGTGCCTCGGAGGATCAGATGATCCAGAAGATCAGCAACGCCCGCTTTGAGGAAAAGGTGCTCTCCAGGCTCTCCGACGGGGAGCGCGAGGAGATGGAGGGGTATTACCGTTACTATGAGGAGGAAGGGCTGTGGATTGTCAGCAGCCGCGGCCGCAATAACTTCGAGCGGGTGCTGGAGCTGATGGCCAAGGCCGGCTATACGGAGGACGACCTGGCCTACGATAACACACAGAACGGCATCGCCGTCACGCGGACACAGCGGGTCTCCTTTTCGGTGACGGTGCTGTACCGCCTGACGGACGAAGGGCTGCAGGTGGAGGTACCGCTGTCCGAGCTGCAGGCCACCGAGGGCTACACCATCCATAATCTGCAGATGCTGCCGACCTTCGGTGCGCTCGACAGCAAGGCCGACGAGGAAAAGGACGATTTCGTGCTGGTGCCGGACGGCAGCGGCGGACTCCTCAAGGCGGATTCCGCGCAAAATCCGGAAAATTACTATTCCGAGAGCATTTACGGCCGGAACCGCGTCGTGCGCTCCGGCTCCGATAAGACGCATACACAGGACATTGCGCTGCCGGTGTTCGGCCTGAGCAACGGACAGAGCGGCTTTCTGGCCAACGTATCGGAGGGCGCGGCCAACGCCCGGATCGAGGCCTACCGCAGCGGCCGGTATAACGACTATATGGCGGCCTATGCGGATTTCACCGTGTACGATATGGATTTCGTGCTGCTGTCCGGGGCCACTCTGGCCAGCGGCGTGCCCACCTTCCAGAAGGAGGCCTACCGCGGCAGCTACAGCATCGACTACCTGCTGCTGCCCCGCTGCTCCGGCTATGAGGAGATGGCCGCGGCCTACCGCAGCTACCTGAAGGCGCGGGACCTGTTCCCGACGGGCGGCACGGCGGACAGCCTGCCGTTTTACCTGGAGGCACTGTGCGGCGTGTACGGCTATAAGTCGTTTGCCGGCATCGCCTATACCGGGGTCAAGCCCGCCACCACCTTTGAGCAGCTGCAGACCATGGCCGGAGCGCTGGAGAAATCCGGCGTCCGGAATCTGCAGATCAAGGCCATCGGCTGGTTCAACGACGGCATCAAGCACAGCTATCCCTCCCGCGTCAGCGTCGAGGGGGTGCTCGGCGGAAAGAGCGGGCTGCAGGAGCTGATCGAGGCCTGCCGGAGAGACGGCATCGGCCTGTATCCGGACGTGGATCTGCTGACGACCTACGTCGGCAAAAACGGCTTCTCCTCGACCGGAGATTCCGCCAAGACGCTGGATATCCACACGGCGGAGATCGAGGACCTGTCCTATGCCACGCTGTACGGCCGCGAAACGGCCTCGGTCAAGCCGAACAGCGCCTATGTGATTGCGGCGCGCCTGCTGCCGTCGCTGACGGACGGCTTCCTGAAGGGCTACGCCCCCTATGCGGGTGCCGGGCTTTCGCTGCGCACGGTGGGCAGCCGCCTGTACGCGGACTATACCTCCGACGCCACCTTTGACCGCGAGACCTACCGGCTGCTGGTGGAGCAGCAGCTGAAGAAGCTGCAGAACGCGGCCGACGGCCTGATGATCAACACCGGCCACCTCTACGCCGTACCGTATGCACGGCATGTGGTCAACCTTCCGCTGTCGGGCAGCTGGCTGCTGTGCGTGGACGAAACGGTGCCGTTTTACGAGATGGTGTTCCGCGACGCGGTCAACCTCGGCAGCGAGGCGCTGAACCTCTCGGATGACTGGGAGGAGAGCCTGCTCCGCTGCGCCGACTTCGGCGTGGCCCCGCTGTTCCAGCTCTGCTATGCGGACAGCGCCGTCCTCAACGATACCGAGCTGTACTCCAACTACGCCGCCGGCTTTGCCGGATGGGAGGAGAACGCCGCGGAGGCCTATCGGAGGCTGGCGGCCGTGCTGGATGAGGTGCAGGGCCAGCCGATGCTCTCCCGCCGCACGGTTGCGGAGGATACGGTGTGCGTGACCTATCAGAACGGCACCCGCATCTATGTCAACTATGCCGACCGGGATGTGACGGTGGACGGCCTGACCGTCCCCGCCCGGAGCTTTGTGAGAGGAGGAACGCCGCAATGAAAAACAAGCCGATGACGATCAAAACCCGCAAGGCCGTGCACGGGCTGCTGTTTATTGCACCGTGGCTTGTCGGGTTGGTCTGCTTCTTCCTGATTCCCCTCTGCAAGACAATTGTCTACTCCTTCGGAGAGGTCGAATTCGATGCCTCCGGCTATTATTTTTCCTTTCAGGGACTGGATAACTACCGGGAAATGCTGTTTCGGGATGTGGACTACCTGCCCGCCCTGTGGGACGCCCTGACGGACCTGGTGACCAAGGTACCGATCATCCTGGTGTTCAGCTTTTTCGTGGCGCTGCTGCTCAAGCCGAAATTTGTGGGCAACGGATTGGCCAAGGCGGTGTTTTTCCTGCCGGTGATCATGTCGTCGGGTGCCTTCCTGACGATGCAGAGCAGCTTTTCGAGCGTGAACTCCTCGGTGGAGTCCTCCATCGCCCAGGCCGGGCAGACCATGACCATGCTGTCCAGCGCCAATCTGGAAAACTACCTGATCCAGATGGGCCTGTCGGAGAAAATGATTTCCTATATCACCGGGCCGATCGACGGTATCTACTCGGTCATCACCGTGTCCGGCATCCAGATTTTCATCTTCCTGGCCGGCCTGAACGCCATCTCGCCCTCCCTGTACGAATCTTGCTATATCGAGGGCGGCGGACGCTGGGAGACCTTCTGGAAGATTACGTTCCCGATGATGATGCCGATGGTGCTCGTCAACGTGATCTATTCCATTGTCAACACCTTCGTATCCGAATCCAACCAGGTGATGCAGTATGCCTACCGGTTCGCCTTCACCAACTTCAAGTTCGGCCTGTCCAGCGCCATGACGCTGCTGTATCTGCTGCTGGTGACGGTCATCATGGGCCTGGTGTCCTGGGGCATCAGCCGCCGGATCTTCTATTATACCTGACGGGGAGGGAGTCGCTGTGAATACGCTGAATGCCAACCGCCTGCAGTCCGTGTGGAACGGGCGGCCGGCGCTGAAGGCCCGTAAGCTCTCGGGGCGGATCGTGTTTTCGCTGATCCGGCTGGTCTTTCTGCTGGGCTTTGCCTTTATCATCCTGTACCCGGTCATCACGATGCTGTCCAAGGCCTTTATGCTGCAGGTCGATCTGTACGATAACTCCGTGCTGTGGGTGCCGCGGCATTTTACGCTGGCCAACGTCCGCTATGCCGCACAGGAGATGGATTACCTCCGGGCGCTCCCCGTCACGGTGCTGTTCTGCACCACGGTGACGGCGGTGCAGGTGTTTATCTGCATGCTGACCGGCTACGGCTTTGCCCGCTACGATTTTCCGCTGAAGCGGCTGCTGTTCGCGCTGGCGGTGCTGACCATCGTCATCCCGCCGCAGTCGCTGATGATCCCGCAGTATTTCAATTTCCACTATTTTGACATATTCGGCCTCGGCCGCCTGCTGACCGGCTCGTCGCTGGACCTCACCAACAGCTACTGGCCGTATTACATCCTGGCGGTGACGGGACAGGGGCTGCGCAACGGCCTGTTTGTGTTTCTGTTCCGACAGGGCTTCCGCGGCATGCCGCGGGAGACGGAGGAGGCCGCGATGGTGGACGGCCTGAGCGATTTCGGCATCTTTGCGAAGATCATGCTCCCGAACGCGCAGACGCTGCTGCTGACCGTGTTTCTGTTCAGCTTTGTGTGGCAGTGGAACGACACCTTCTACGCGAACCTGTTTGTCCCCACGGGCGACCTGCTGGCCAGCCGCTATACCATCTACGAATACGGCCTCAGAACGCTCAGCGGCACGGAGAGCGTGGTGGGGAACGTGGTGTTCAATATGGGCGATTCGCGGGTGCTCCTGCTGCTCAAAAACGGCGGCGTGTTCCTGCTGATGGCCCCGCTGATCGTGCTGTATACCGTGCTGCAGCGGTTCTTTGTGGAGGGAATTGACCGGACGGGTCTGGTCGGATAAAAAGGAGAAAACGTTATGTACAATATGCACCTGATCATCAACACGCACTGGGACAGAGAGTACCGCTGGTCGTTTTCGGAGACGCAGAGCCGTCTGGCCGAGGCGGTGGACGATCTGATCGACATCATGGAAAAGGACGAGGCCTTCGCCTATTTCCATACCGACAGTCAGGTTTCCATGCTGGATGACTATCTGGACATCCGTCCCGAGCGGGAGGCCGAGGTCAAAAAGCTGGTGGCGGAGGGCCGGATCCTGACCGGTCCGTGGTATACGCTGCCGGCGGAATTCCTGGTCAGCGGCGAGGCGCTGACGCGCAACCTCCTGATGGGGCATAAGCTGGCGCGCCGGCTCGGCAAGGTCATGAAGGCCGGCTACAACATCTTCAGCTGGGGCCAGGTGTCTCAGCTGCCGCAGCTGTACCACCAGTTCGGGATGGATGCCATCATCTTCTACCGCGGCGTGGACCAGTCCCGCCTGAAAAAGCTGGAATTCAAGTGGAAGGCAGCCGACGGCACCGAGGTGCTCGGCCTGACCTTCGGCGCCTACCATCGCCTGAACTTCTGGCGCTATGTCTACCTGCCGTATATTCTGGGCGGCGACAGCGTCGGGGGAGACAACCATAAGATCAGCCGCAGCAACCTGGGAGATGCCCACCTGGTGCACGTCTGCGATGACGAGCTGGATATGGTCAACCATACGGTGTATAACCAGCCGTGCGTCCGCGACATCGACGCCGCCATGAAGGGGCTGTATCAGCTGCTCGATACCGTCAAGGATAAGAGCTCGGTGGAGGACCTGCTGTTTCTGCAGGGCTTCGACCAGGAAAATCCCGATCCCGTGGTGACCGAGCTGCTGCGCGAGCTGAACCGGCGGATCGACTTCGGCAGCATCCATGTGTCCAGCATGGAGGAGTACGTGGCTGCCGTCGAGCGGAAGCTGAAGGAAAACGGCGTGTGGAATACCATGCCGACGCTGGAGGGCGAAATGCTCGAGGTGGAGCGCGTCGGGGACGCGTTCGGCCCGCTGTACAACGGCGTATTTTCGGCGCGGATGCCCGTCAAGCTGCAGAACTCCGCCTGCGAGGCGCTGCTGAGCGGCTGGGCGGAGCCGATGGCGGCCTGGGCCGCCCTGGCGGGGCTTCCCTATCCGGCGGTCATGATGGAGCGTGCCTGGAAGGAGCTTCTGAAAAATCAGCAGCATGACGGAATCGGCGGCTGCCATGTCGATCGCGTCAGCGAGACGATGCATGAGCGCTTCGCCATGGTGCGGGACATCGGGGAGACGGTGGTCAAGCAGTCGCTGTGCACGGTCACCGGCCGCATCGACCTGTCCCACCTGTCCGACCGCGAGATCGGCGTGGTGCTGTGGAACCCCTCCGCCCATCCCCGCCGCGAGAGTGCCGAGTTTCTGGTGGACGTCCCGAATGACTGGGGCGTGCGCTGGAGCGGCAACTCCCGCCGCGACTTCCATCTGGAGGTGACGGCGGCCGACGGAACGCCGCTGGCCTGCCAGGTGCTGTCGCTCGAGGATGACACCGTATACGGGTATCTGAAGTTCGGCAACGTGATCGGCTTTGAGACGACCCGCTGCCGGGTCGTGCTGGAGGCGGTGGAGCTTCCCGCCAACGGCTATACCACCGTGACCGTGCGTCCGCTGCCGCTGAAGCAGGCGGACAAGGGCGGCATTGCCGCCGAGCCGAACGTGCTGGAGAACGCGTTCCTCCGCGCCGAGATCCGGGAAAACGGAACCATCACCCTGACCGACAAGCGCACCGGCCGCGTCTATGACCGGCTGCATTACTTCGAGGACTGCTCCGATAAGGGCGGCCCGCTGCGCTTTGACCCCGCCCACGACAAGGGCCTGACCACCACCCTGTCCCAGCACCCGTCGATCGAGCTGGTGCACGGCGGCGAGCTGGAGGCCACCTACCGCATCCGCTATGCCTGGGAGCTGCCCGCCCGTATCGCCACGGATCTGCAGATTCACGTGCCGCATGGCAGCGAGTGGGTGACGCAGGGTATGCTGCACCGCTCGGCCGAGACGGCGGTGCTGCCGATCACGACCGAGGTGACGCTGCGCCGGGACGAGACGTCCCTGCGCTTCCGCACCGTGGTGGACAACACGGTGCGCGACCATCGGCTGCGGCTGCTGTTCGACACCGGCTTTGCCGGGGCCGACACGGACTATGCGGACGCCCCCTATGACGTGGTGTCCCGCGCCGTGCCCGTGCCGGATTCCACCGGCTGGTATGAGGAGGCCGCGCGGACGTGGCCGACCAAGATGCTGGTGGCCGTGTCCGACGGACAGGCGACGCTGTCGCTGCTGCACCGCGGCCTGTCGGAATACGAGGTGACGGACAACCGGCTGCGCAGTATCGCGGTCACCCTGCTGCGCTGCTTCTCGACGGCCGGTAACCCGACCGAGACCTTCCGCTATCAGGAGCTGGCCGAGTGCCAGGGACGCCAGGAATTCCGCTACGCACTGGATGTGGCGGACGGCGCACTGAGTCCGGCGGAGCTGTGGCAGCGCGCCAACGACTTCAACCTGCCGCTGCATGCGGTACAGACCTCCCGCCATGCGGGAGACTGGGCCCCGGAGCATTCCTTCCTGCGGGTGTCGGATGACAGCTTTGCCGTGACGGCATTCAAGCGGGCCGAGGACGGCGACGGCTATGTGTTCCGCGGCTTCCTGCTGGCGCCGGAATCCCGCACGGTGACGGTGCACTGCGGGTTTGACGTGGCCTCGGCCGCGCAGGTGACGCTGGAGGAGTGTGAGCTGCATCCGCTGACGGCGGAGGGCGACGGCTTCACCTTTACGGCCCACCCGAAGGAAATCGTAAGCGTCCGGCTGCGTACCGGACGGTAACTACAGAAAACAGCGAAAGCGGAGAGAGGACGGAGAACGATGATCGTAAACAGACCGCCGATGGGATGGAACACCTGGAATACCTACGGACCGCATATTGACGAGGCCATGATCCGCGAAAGCGCGGACGCCATGGTGGACCGCGGCTTTCTGCAGGCCGGCTACCGCTATCTGGTCATTGACGATTCCTGGCAGGAGAAGCAGCGCGACCCGGAGACCGGCCGTATTCTGGCCAACCGGGAGCGCTTTCCCCACGGCATGCGGGCCATGGCGGACTACGTGCACGGAAAGGGCCTGAAATTCGGGCTGTATTCCTGCTGCGGGGTGCGCACCTGTGCGGACTACCCGGGCAGCTACGACTATGAATTCCTGGACGCGCAGACCTTTGCGGAGCTCGGGTGCGACTATCTGAAATACGATGCCTGCTTCCGGCCGGATACGGTCAACGCGGAGATTCTGTACCGCCGGATGGGTCTGGCGCTGAAGGCGACCGGCCGCGACATCGTCTATTCCGCCTGCAACTGGGGCGAATACGAGTCGTGGAACTGGATGCGCTCCACCGGAGCGCACCTGTACCGCTCCACGGGGGACATCTTCGACAACTACGAATCCTTCAAGGGAATCGCCACGAGCCAGATTCCGCACCTGGCCTGCTCGGCCCCGAACTGCTTCAACGACCTGGATATGCTGACGGTCGGCATGTACGGCAAGGGCTCGGTGGGCACGGGCGGCTGCAACGACGCGGAATACCGCACACAGTTTGCGCTGTGGTGTATGTTCAGCTCGCCTCTGATGCTCGGCTGCGACGTGCGTAGCGTCTCGGAGGAGGCGTGCCGGCTGCTGACCAACCCCCACCTGATCCGTATCGATCAGGACGAGGAGGCGCGCCCGCCGATCGTGCTGAAGCACCCGTGGTTTGAGGACCGCAAGATCTTCGTGAAGCATCTGTCCGATGGGGAGTATGCCTTCGCCTTTACGAATTTTTCGGATAACGCGGGGGATATTCACCTGTATTTTGAGAACGTGGGCCTGCCCGCACACAGCGGCTACGGCTTTGAGATGACGGACGCGATGACCGGTGAGTCCATCGGTGTCCAGAGGGTCTATATGAATCCGACCGTGGATAAGCACGATACCCGGGTATTCCTGGCAAAGCTGGTGCGTGTCGGAGCCTGACGGGAGAGCAGAAGCATGGAGCATTGTCTGACAGGATCGTTTTCTGCGGAAAGGCCGGACGGTCTGCGGCTGTTTCCGGGTACGGAAATCCGTGCCGTATATAGTGAGCTCGGGACGCTGACCCTGTCCGGGCAGGCGGTGCTGCTGACCCGGGCGGGCGACGGTCTGGTGTGGCGGATTCCCGCGGAGGGGGCAGCCTCCCGGACACTGGAGCTGGAGGAATTCCACAACGGCGTTTCCGGCGCGTTTGCCTACCGCGTCTCCGTCAACGGGCGGCCCGTGGCCACCCGCACCTATGAGCCCCTGGTATCCGCCTACAGCCATGTGTTCTTTGAGCTGGACGGCGCACCGGATGCGGACGGCATGCTGACCGTGGAGCTGACCTTCCTCGGGGAAACGCCGGTCGGCATCTGCCGCGGCTGGCTGTATACCGGCCTGGATGCCTGCGCCGCGGCCTGCGGCGGCCCCGCCCCGCTGCGCGTCAACGAGTATATCGGGGCACAGCACGGCCGGGTGGAGGCCCTCTCCCGCCTGTACGGGCCGCATACGGCCGGCGAGCTGGGGGTGACCTTCCATCTCCCCGTGCTCGGCATGAGCCGGAGCCAGATCCGCCGTGCGGTGAACGAGCGGCTGGCGGAGGCGGAGCGCAGCGGCCTCCCGGCCCAGTGGATGCTGTCCAACTGGTGGGCGGGCGTGTCCTATGCGCCGGACGGCCTCGGCGGCTATTTCGGGGATCTGCGCTACAGCCAGCTCTGCGTGGAGCAGGCGACCGGGCGGGAGCATCCCACGGTGCCCAATATGTGGGGCAGCACCCTGTGGCCGACCATGAACGATCCCCGGATGAACGAGGTGCTGTGCCGCAAGATGGCCTACACCGTGGAATATCTGTCGCGCCGCCTGTCGCTGGCGCCGGAGTATCAGCGCCGCAGCCCCTCCTTTGTCCTCGGCTGGGGCACCGGCTACTGGTTCTACAACAACTGGGACGGCGGCGATTTCCACGATACGGTGCGCGAGGCGGCCCGCCGGGACGGCGTTGAGCTGCAGCCCCGCCGCGGCCTCTCGGGCCGCGATAAGGACTGGCTGTTCAAAAACAATGCCCGCTACCACGCGGAGCAGGCCGCCTGCATCCGCACGGCGCTGGCCCATACGCCGGAGCGCATCGACGGCGGGGAGCAGGCACCCGCCTGCCAGTACCGCGACCGCCTGTTTACCCATACGGTGCAGGCCGTGCTGTATCCGTCGCTGGATGACCGCCACCCCGCCTGGCTGAGCGGCATGGGGGAGCATATGTGGGCCTCCAGCGAGATGTACGCGTTCACCGATCCGCGCCAGTATGACTACAGCTTCTCCAATACGGTGCTCGGCTGTGCCAATCTGGAGGTGACCATGCTCACCAAGGAGGCATTGGCGCAGTTCCTGGTGGACAGCTATGCCTACGGCATGGAATACGTGACCCTGTTCAACCCCGATAAGGAGGGCGAGGATGCCGCACTGACCGCCCTGGACGCCCGCGCGGACTGCCCCGCGCAGCAGACGCGGCTGTACCGCCGTCCGCTGCTGGACGTGGACATGGTGCGGGACCGCCGGCCGGACGGCAGCGAGCAGCTGCCGTTGACGCTCACGGATGTGCGCGCCGATGCCGACGGCAAGCTGATCGCCGCCTCCCCGGAGGCCCATGCGGAGGCAACGCTGACGGTCGAGCCGGGCGATACGCTGTGGGTGCACGCGGAGGCGATGGCCACCGGCTTTGAACAGCTGCAGTGCGCCTATTCCTTCGGCGGCCCCTTTTACGCCGCCTCCTTTGTGTCGGTGAGCCAGCCGCTTGACTGGTTCAATAAAAACCGCCTCTATCTCTGGCAGCTTCCGGCAAGCCCGGGGACGCAGGTGACGGTGCGGCTGTCGCTGCCCGGCGCCGCGACGCTGAAGGCACTGCGGATTGCCCGGGACTGGAAGGAGCCGGTGTGGCTGCCTCCCGCCCTGACGGCGCGGCAGCTGCGGACGCGCCGCCTGCTGGTGCAGCAGCGGCTGCAGGCGGAACGGATGCTGCGTCAGGCGGAGCCGGAAACCGATCCGGCGGCACTGGCCCGCGCCCGGGAGCAAATGGCGGCCGGCGAGTATGCGGCGGCTTCCGCCGTGCTGGCGGCGGCCCTCGCGCGGACACTGCCGCGGTCCTACGCCCTGACGGAGGCCGGAGCGCTGGCGGGAACCCCCTTTACGGCGCAGCTGTCGCCTGCGGCGGGCGGTGCCGTGCTGACGCTGACCGAATACGACGAAACGCACGCCGTGCTGCACCTGTGGAGCGCCGGAGACGGCGAGCTGACGCTGACGGCGGAGCAGGGGCGCTGGACGGCTGTGCAGAGCGGCCGGACGGTGACGCTGACACGCACTCCCGACGGGGAGCGGCAATGGAGCTTCCCCCTGCGGGCGGAGGCGGAGCCCCTGCCCGCGCAGCTGGAGGGCCTGTGTCGCCGCTTCGGGGACGGCGAGCTGCGCCTGACGGTGCAGCCGGAGGAAATCGGGGAGTGCGCCGAATTCCTGCCGATCCCCGTGGAGCCGGCCTGTCGGCTGCACCGCCGCACCGAGGAGGACGGCGCGTGGAGTGACGATCCCCCGCAGGAGGGAGATGCCGTCCGCTGCCGGCTGAATGCCGACGGGAGGGTTGCGGAGCTGTGGGCCGAGAGCCGCCTGTGCCGCGCCGTGCTCGCGCAGTATATCCCGCCCTGCTACCACGGGATGCAGCATAACGGCTTCCTGATGACGGAGAGCGGCGAGCGCTTCGAGCTCTCCTATAACTGTGACTATACCAAGCTGCGGCTCCCCTCGGGGGAGAAGCAGGTCAAAAGCTGTGAGCAGGAGGAGCTGACGGCACTGTTCGTGCCCGGCTCGCGCTGGGACATCCGCTATGCCCCCTGCACCTGCGGAGACCGCGCGCCGCGCGCAGAGATTCTGACGCGGTGCGACGGATAAAAGAAACGGAGAAAAAGCATGAGAGAAACGACGGAGGAACGGATACTCGGCAGCGGCTTCCGCGGGGAGCTGCTGCCCCTGCCGCAGACGGAGGACGGATGGTTTGTCGCCGGCCGCGATCGGACCGCGTCCGTGTGGACGCCGCGCGACCGCAAGGTGGAATTCGCGGTGCGGGATGACGGCGTGCTGTGCCGCGTCAAATCCCTGTCCGGCTATCCGGCCTATTACCCGTTGCATGAGGCGGCGCTGCAGCCGCCGGCGCGGTATGTGCTGATGGACCTGGACGGCACCTCCGTCCGCTCCGAGTGGTTCTGGATGTGGATCATCGAGCAGACGACGGCCGGCCTGCTCGGCCGTCCCGACTTCCGCCTGTCCGAGGAGGATCAGCCCTTTGTGTCCGGCCATTCCGTGTCGGAGCATCTGCAGTACTGCATCGACCGCTATTGCCCCGGCCGCTCTCTGGAGGAGGCGCGGGCGCTGTATTTTGACATTACACGCCGCGAAATGCGGGAGATCATGGAGGGCCGCGGCCGGGAGGGCGCGTTTACCCCGGCCCCGCACCTCCGGGAGTTTCTGGAGACGCTGAAGCGGCACGGCATCCGGATCGGGCTTGTAACCAGCGGACTGACGGAGAAGGCCATGCCCGAGATCGTGTCCGCCTTCCGCACGCTCGGCATGGGCGATCCGCGGGACTTTTATGATGTCATCATCTCCGCCGGCACGTCGCTGACGGCGGGCCAGGTGGGGACTCTGGGCGAGCTGGAGGCCAAGCCGCATCCGTGGCTGTATGCCGAGGCCGGCCGCGTCGGACTCGGCGGACGCTGGGAGGACGGCACGACCGTGGCCCTCGAGGATTCGTCGGCCGGCGTGGTGGCGGCCCGCCTGGCCGGCTACCCCTGCCTCGGGATCGAGGGAGGCAACATCCGCCGCAGCGGAACCGCCTGCCTGTGCAGCGGCATGTACGCGGACCTGATGGATACGCTGCCCTTTATTTTAGGAAAATAGATTTTGACAGAACAGACAAAGCCATCCGGGTACGACTGTTTTCCGAAACGGCGGCACCCCGATGGCTTTGTCTGACGGGAAAGGACGAATACTATGTCTATACGGTACCATCGGCAGGCCCGCCGCGGGCGGGCGCTTCGGAGACTGCTCGGCATCGGCTGCGTGCTGTGTCTGGCGGCCGGCTGCGCCGGAGAGACACCGCCGGAGCCGCTGCCCGCCTCCTCCGCCGGACAAACGGAAACGACAGGCTCCGCCGCCTCCACTGACGGAGGCACGGCACCCACCCCGTCCGCCTCGCTTACCGTCACCACCCGCACAGGTCCCTCCGCCCCGGACAACGGGACGGAGGCGGACGGCCTGTGCCTGTTCCGGGACGGAGCCTCGGATTACCGGCTGGTGTACGGCCCGGCCACACAGGAGCTGGATGCGGCGGCCCTGCTGCTGCAGGCGGCCTATGACGCGACGGGCGTTCAGCTGGAGCGGGCCCCCTGCGACAGGGATGCCGCGGCGCATGAAATCCTGATCGGGGAGACCGGCCGTCCCGAGACCGAGACGGCCCGGCAGCTGCTGGGAACGGATCCGCTGCTGATTGCGGCCGTGGGTGAAAAGCTGGTCATTCTGGGCAGCACGCCGGCCTATACCCGCATGGCGGCGGAGACCTTCCTGCGGGATTACGCATTTGCGCCGGAGCTGCGGCTGCCCGGCGGACTGTGCGCCGTATACGGCGTGGAGGAGCGGGTGGCCTATACCGATTATGTCAACGGAAACGTCAACGCCAATGACCCGTGGGTCATACGGGACGGCAGCCGCTACTATTACTGCTGGTCCACCGGCAACGGCGTGGCCGTGGCGCGGTGCGAGACCCTGGCGGCCGTGGCCGATGCGGAGCAGCGGGCCTCCGTGGTGTGGACGGCCGAGCCCGGCCGCCCCTGGTCGCAGGGGGTGTGGGCTCCCGAGCTGCATAAGATCGACGGCACCTGGTATATCTACCTGGCCGCCGACGACGGAGACAACGAGCATCACCGGATGTATGTGCTGCGCGGCACCTCCGCAGACCCCACCGACCGCTTTGAGCTGGTGGGAAAGCTCGGGGACAGCACGGACGAATGGGCCATCGACGGCACGGTGATTGCCTACGGCGGCGAGCTGTATTTCTGCTGGTCGGGGTGGGACAGCAAGGTCAACGTGTCCCAGAACCTGTATATCGCGCATATGAGCGACCCCTGTACCGTTGACGGCGAGCGGGTCATGCTCTCCAAGCCCGATTACCGGTGGGAGATGCAGGGCGCCAACCCCCGGGTCAACGAGGGCCCGGTGGCGGTGATCGGTGACGGCGTCATCCACCTGATTTATTCCGCCTCCGGCTGCTGGACGGACGACTATTGCCTGGGTCAGCTGACCTGGCGCGGCGGCGACCTGACCGATCCCGCCAACTGGGAGAAAAGCCCGGTGCCGGTGTTCAGCAAGCAGCCAGGAGCCTACGGCCCGGGACACTGCAGCTTTACGGAGGCGGTGGACGGGACGCTGTGGATGGTGTACCACGCCAACCGCGAGTCGGGGACGGGCGTGGCCGGCCGCAGCCTGCGGATGCAGCCGGTGCAGTGGGACGGCAGGACCCTGTCCCTCGGCAAGCCAGCCTCTCTTTCGGAGATCATCCCCTGCCCCTATCTCGTTCCGACGGTTTCCGGGCGGATCCGGTAAAATCGAAACTTTGCGGCAAAATTTCTTGACAAAGCGTCGGTTATAGGGTATAGTGAAGGTAACAAAGACGGGCCGGCGGTCCGTATACAGAGGAGGAACTACAATGAATTTGCGGAAATGGTGCGGACTGACGGCGGCGCTGCTCTGCCTGGTGCTGGCGCTGACCGCGTGCAGCGGAACTCCGATCGGAAGCACGGTATCGGCCCCGACGACTCCGACGACCACCCCGACCACGGCAGCTCCTACGCCGGCGGATCTGTATGCGGCGGCCGCGGCGGCGGATCAGAAGATGTCTGATCTGAACAGTCTGGACTTCACGGCGGATATTACGGTGGAAATCCAGGGCGGCGATACGTCGGTTTCGACGAAGATTGCGATGGACCTGGTGACGGTCAAGAATGACGAAACGGGCATCGATTTTGCCCTGAACATGAAGACCAGCGCGATGGGCCAGACGGCCGAACAGAAGATGTGGTATAAGGGCGGCTTCCTGTATATGGATGCCCAGGGCCAGAAGATTGCCATGCCGGTGTCGCTGGAGCAGGCGGCGGAGGCCGTGAAGCTCAGCTCGACGCTTGAGCTGAGCGAGGACATGTTCAAGAATGCGACCGTGACGGAGGAAAACGGCCTGCGCACGATCAGGACGACCTTTGACGGGGCCGCGCTGAAGCAGTGGCTCGCGGACAGCGGCCTCGAGAACATCGCCAACATCGGGGATGACACGGAGCTGACCTTCGGTACCTCGGAGCTGACCGTGACGGTGAACGAGCAGGGCTATATGACGTCCGAGATTTTGAAGCTGCCGATGGCCGTCAAGGTGGGAGCCCAGGAGATTGCGATGACGCTGACGGAGGACATCACGTTCAACAATCCCGGTCAGGAAGTGACCGTGAATTGGCCGGACTTCAGCGGGTTTACGGTGACCGACCTCGGAGATATGGAGGGCTGATTGCCGTATCATCGGGCCTTAAAGTCGGAATGAAAAGCGCGGCGGAGCTGCGGGGAGTTCCCCTGTCCGCCGCGCTTTTTGATTCCTGCGGAGAAGGCCTTGACCGGAGGAGGTATAGATTTTTATGAGCGTGCGGAAATGGGCGGCCCTGGCGGCGGTGCTGGGACTGCTGCTGTGTCTTGGAGCGTGTGAGGGCATGACCGGCGTGAGCGGCTCCCGTTCGGAGCCGGAGGGGGAAAGCAGCGCCCCGTCCCGGGCGGCCAGTCTTCACCGGGAGGTCACGGAGGCCATCGATAAGGTCGCGGCGCTGGACGGCATCTCGGCCTCGGGCGAAATGCGGGTTCGGATCGATGACGGCACCTCCGCTCTGACCCAGATCCTGCGTGTTGGACTCCGGGCCCTGAAGAAGATCCGGTATTATAACCGGTATGTTACCCTGGAGACCAGTCTGATGGGACAGCAGCGTACACTCTCCTGCTGGTGCAGAGACGGTGTAAAATACGTGAAGGACGGGGAGGAGAAAACCCGGCAGTTTTATTTGACACAGTGCAGCACCTATTTTGAGGACCTGAAGGCGCTGCTGCCGGAATCTGCGTTTGAGGGTGCCGAGCTGCAGTGGGGGGACGGCGAGCAGACCGTAAGTCTCGTGCTCCGGGGCCCGGGACTCGAGGCGTGGCTGCCCCTGGTGCTGCCGCAGCCCTTCTTTGCCGGCGACACCGACGGCTGTACGGTGGAGGGGCCGGTGGAGCTGTCGGTGGTGGTCGGCGAAGACGGCTATCCGAGGTCGTGGAACGTGAAGCTCTCGGCCGCGGTGGCGGATGGGGAGAGTACCATGACCTTAGACCTCGACATCGCATGGATTCTGGAGCAGCCCGGAGAGCCCGTCACGGTGGAATGGCCGAACGGCGACGAATACCCGCTCGTGCGCCCGGACGGCGGGAACTGACCGCAGCGGACGGTATGGCCGCAAGACGCTGCCGCCCGCAGGTTTTTCTTGACAAAATGCGCCTTTTCCCGTATAGTGAAGGAGAGGAAAAAACTGTATTTTGGGAGGATTTTAGAATGAATTTTCGGAAATGGACGGCTCTTGCGGCTGTTCTGTGCCTGGTGCTGTGCCTCGGTGCCTGCGGCGGCATGGCCGGCGTGAGTGATGCGGGGAGCGCAGGCAGCACGACGGAGCCCACGACCGCGACGACGGCGGCCCCGACGGCGCAGGAGCTGCGCGACATGGCCAAGGCGGCTGTGGATAAGCTGATGGCGCAGGACGGTATCGATTTTTCGGCCAAAATTCTGATGAAGATCGACGCGAACGGCACCTCCATGACGCAGGCAATCAATCTGAGCGCCGCGCTTGTGAAAAACGGGGACAGCTATGAAGGACGTCTGGAAACCGCCGTCAATTTCATGGGAGAGTCCCAGACGACGGTCGAGTGGCATAAGGACGGTGTCACCTACACAGACGACGGGACGAGCAAGACCTATGCCCCGGATGATTCGGAGGATGACGATAACGAGGAGCTCGGTCAGTTACTCAAAACGCCGCTGCCGGATTCCCTGTTTGATACCGCGGAGCTCAAGCGGGAGGACGGGAAGCAGACGTTGACCCTTTTCTTCCGGGCGGCCGACCTGAAGACGTGGCTGCAGTCCGCGGGAATAGATGCCGCGGATCTGGACGATTTGGCGGTCGATACCGCATCGACCGAGGCGGCCGAATGCGAGCTGGTCATCCGCGAGGACGGTAACCTGGAATCGGGCCGTATCCGGATCCCCTTCCTGCGCATGGAGGCCGGCGACGGTGACAACAACGCTCTGACCGTGGAGCTGACGGTCGAGGCGACCGTGCAGAATCCGGGTGAGCCGGTGACCGTCGATTGGCCGGATTTCGGAGAGTTCACGCTCGAGGAGGTCGGGATCGACTTCACGGATGAGGAGATAGAGCTTCTGAACACCGTGCTGGCTACCCTGTATGACGACGAAGGCATGCCGGTGGGCAACGCCGAGGAGCTGTATGAGGTGCTGTGCGGACAGTACGGGCAGGATGCGGTGGATTGGGCCATTTCCGTGCTGACGGATAGCGGCGAGGAAGCCTGATCGGCAGGAATAGCGACAAAAAACGGTGGGGAGGTGCAGCGCAGCCGGAGGGAAGACCCGAGGACTGCGAGGTACCGCCCTGCCGTTTGCTTTAGGGAGGAATGACTGTGCACAGAGGAAAGCCGCTGACGGCCGTGGGCCGGACGGCATGGCTTGCGGCGGGAACGGCCGTGCTCTGCCTGCTCGGAGGCGCGGTGACGCTGACGGGGGCCGCGGCGGCTCAGGTGACCGCCGGCGTGCTGATTGCGCTGACGGGCGCTGCCGCGCTGCTGGCGCTCCGAGGCCGCCTGACGGCCGAACGCGCCTGCCTGCTGCTGTTGGCGGCCGGCATCCTGCTGCGCATCGCCTATGCGCTGTATACGGGCTACGGAGAACGGCAGCACGATGTGTGGCTGGTGACCAGCGGCAAGGGCCACATGGCCTACATCCAGTATATCGCGGAGCATCTGTCGCTGCCGGATACCAACCGCACGTGGCAGTTCTACCACCCGCCGCTGCACCATATCCTTGCGGGCCTGCTGTACCGCCTCCTGACCGCGTGCGGGGCCGCGGCGGAAACGGCGGCCGAGAAGCTCCAGCTGCTGACGGCCTTTTATTCCGGCGCGGCGCTGATCGTCAGCGACCGCATCGCGGTGCGCTGCGGCCTGCAGGGTGCCGGACGGGTGACGGCCCTGGCCTTTTTGGCGTTTCACCCGACCGGCCTGCTGCTCGCGGGCAGCCTCAATAACGACACACTGCTGTGGCTGCTCTCTCTGCTCACGCTGCTGTGGCTGCTCCGCTGGCAGGAGGCCCCGACCGTGTCCAACAGCGTCTGGATGGCCGTGTGGCTCGGCCTGTCCATGATGGCCAAGACCTCCGGCGTGCTGCTGGCTCCGGCCATTGCCTTTGCGTTCTGCCGCCTGCTGTGGCGGGCGCGCCGCTGCCCGCTGTCCGTGCGGCCGCAGTTCCGGCGGATGCTGCTGTTCGGCGCCGTCTCGATCCCGCTCGGCATGTGGTATCCCGTGCGCAACCTGCTGCGGTTCGGACAGCCGCTCTTTTACGTGCCGCGCATCTCGGACGTGGGACAGTATGTCGGGGACGTGTCCTTTTCCGACCGCCTGTGGCGCATTCCGTGGGAGCAGCTCTCCTCTCCGTATCAGAGCCTGACGGAGGGGTATAATATACCGCTCAGCGCGTGGAAAACCTCGCTGTTCGGTGAGGGGAATTTCGGCCCCGGCGTCTGGCCCTATCTGCTGCTCGGCAGCGCCGCTCTGCTGCTCCTTCCCGCTCTGTACGGCGCGGTGCTCTCGCTTGTGCGCCGCCCGCTGCGGGATACGGCGCAGCTTCTTGCCTGCGTGGCCGGCTTTATCACCGTGAGCTACACGGTGTTCTGCTTTACCTATCCGCATATCTGCTCGCAGGATTTCCGCTATCTCGTCATGACGCTGCCGGTGGTGGCCGTGTGGCTCGGCTATGCCGCCGAGGTGCCGCCGCAGAAGGACACGCACCGGGCCCTGTACCGGGTGCGGCAGGGCGTGACCGCGGCGGGCATGGCGCTGTTTTGCCTGTCGTCCGCGGCCGTCTACCTGTCGGCGGGAATGTCGGCTGCTTTGTAAAAGGAGAGGAAGAAATACCATGAAAATTCGCATCGGACGGCGGAGCACGGAGCTCCTGCGGCGGACGGCCGCCCTCGGGGCTGCCCTTCTGCTGCTAACGGCTGCGGCGGGCTGCCGTAAGACGGAGCCGCCGTCGCCCGGGGTCTCCGCTGCCCCTGAAGCAACCACCACAGCGAAAAAGGAGGAATCCGCCGTGACAGAGTCCGCGGCACTGAAGCTGCCGGAGAGCAGCAAAGCCCTGGATTGGGACACGGCGCAGCAGCTGCTGACGCTGTGCACCGGACACACCGCAGAGCGGCAGCGCCTGCTGCTGGAAAACGCCGGCTTTGAGGTGCTGCTCCAGGACCGCTACGATAAAGCGCCGGACGACACATCGCATACCTGCGCCTATACGGTTGCCCGGCAGACCGTGACGCACCGGGGCGAGGCGCGCACACTGCTGGCGGTGATGGTGCGCGGCACCGACGCGGCGGAATGGTATTCCAACATGGATGTCGCCCCCTCGCGCCGGGAGGACACGGAGTATGCGGAGAACTTTCTGGAGGCGGCGCAGGACGTGCAGCGCGGCCTGCAGCCGCTGCTGGAGGTCGAGACGGAGCCGCTCGTGGCGGTAGCCGGCCACAGCCGCGGGGCGGCCTGTGCCAACCTGCTCGGTACCCTGCTGAACGCATCGCTCGGCACGGAGCGGGTCTACGTATACACTTTTGCCACTCCGGCCACCTTCCGCGGCCGGGAGATCGGCGTGGACTGCGGCAATATTTTTAATTTCATCAACCCCTGCGACCCGGTCACCAAGCTGCCGCTCGAGGGCTGGGGCTACTACCGCCCGGGGCGGGACATCCTGCTGCCCGGCGACGCGGACACGGCGCAGCGCGTCGAGGCGGGAATCCAGACGCTGTGGGCGGTTTCTCCGACGCTGTCTGCCTACTATAACGACCGCCATTCCCTGACGGGAGCGGGGCTTTCGGAGGACGGGATGACCGCCTATGAGCTGATGCGGTCGGTCGCCGGGTCGCTGGCCGATCCGGAGGCGGGCGGCCTGTCCCTGCCGGCGGGCGGCGTGTCTGATGCGAGTGACCTCGCTCCCATGCTGTCCCTGCTGCAGAGCCTGGCGGGCGGCGACGGCACCGGCCTCGGACAGGTGGCGTCGCAGCATCTGCCCTCGACCTACCGGACGCTGATGACGTCCGCGGCCTCCCGGTGAAATCCGCGCAGATTTCTGTGGACATTCGGCATGATTTGGGGTATACTGAAATCAACTTCAACAAGACGAGGTGTAAGAACTTATGAAAAAGGGTTCCGTGATTCTGATCGCCGTATTGGCGGTCGTGGCGGTGATCGTGATTGCTCTGGTGGGCGGCTACAATTCCATGGTCGATGCACAGACCGACGTGGAGCAGAAGCAGGCCGATATTCAGACGCAGCTTCAGCGGCGCGCGGATCTGATTCCGAACTTTGTGGCCACGGTGAAGGGCTATTCGGACTATGAGCAGAGCACGCTGCAGGCCGTGACCGAGGCGCGCGCGGCGGTCGGCCGGGCCACAACGGCCGAGAGCATGGCACAGGCCGACGAGCAGCTGGACAAGGCCATCAGCGTGTGGGTCAACGCGGTGACCGAGGCCTATCCCGACCTGAAGGCCAATCAGAACTATATCGCGCTGCAGGATGAGCTGGCCGGCACCGAAAACCGGATTGCGGTGGCGCGTCAGGACTATAACGAGAGCGCCAAAGAGTATAACGCCATGATCCGCCGCTTCCCGAAGAGCCTGCTGGCGGGGATGTTCGGCTTTGAAAAGGTCAGCTATTTTGAGGCGAGCGCGGGGGCGGAGGAAGTCCCCACCGTTTCGTTCGGATAAGCCCATGAGACAACGGAGCATGGGCCCTTGGACCGGCCTCGGGGCGGTCCTGCTGGCGGTGCTGCTGCTTGCGCGGCCCTTCCCGGCCGCCGCAGCCTCCCTGCGGCCGACCACCGACTTTTTCGTCAACGATTTTGCCGGTGTGCTCTCGTCGGAGGATGCCGCGGCGATGCAGGATGAGGGCGAAAAGCTGGCGGCGGCCTGCAGGGCGCAGGTGGTGGCCGTCACGGTGGATACTCTCGACGGAGAGGACATCGACAGCTATGCCCTGAGCCTGGCGCGGGACTGGGGAATCGGGGATGCCGAGAAAAACAACGGCATTCTCCTGCTGCTGGCGGTCGAGGACCGTCAGGTGAAGATCGAGGTCGGCCGAGGCCTGGAGGGCGCCCTGCCGGACAGTAAGGCCGGCCGGATCCTGGACACCTACGGCACCCCGTATTTTTCGGAAAATCAGTTTTCCGAGGGAATGCGCGAGACCTATCACTCTCTGGTGAATGAGGTCTATATCGAGTACGGACTGTCGCCGGACGAGGATTACGAGCCGGTGGAGGACGACGAGGGTAACGCCTGGATTATGCTGGCGGTGCTGGTGATCTTCCTCCTGATCGTCTTCGGAGGCGGCCGCGGGCGACGCGCCTTCGGCCCTGTTTTCATGGGCGGGAGCCGCTCGGGCGGCCACTCCTCGGGTGGATTTTTCGGCGGCGGCTCCGGAGGCGGCTTTTCCGGCGGAGGCGGCGGCTTCTCGGGCGGCGGGGCCTCCCGCGGCTTCTGACCCCATCTTTTGGCCGCAGCCGACGGCATCCGATACGGCCCGGGCCGCAAACCGAACACAGTGGCAAGAGGCGGTGTGTACTCACACCGCCTCTTGCTCAGACTGTCAAAAAAGGCCGCAGGCCGCAAAAGCAGCATAAGTTCGAGAAAGAAACCGTGAATTTCCGATGCTTTCTCTTTGAATTATTAAAACACGGTTG
>URYX01000003.1 GCA_900552225.1 uncultured Oscillospiraceae bacterium
ACCGGTGGGATACGCCGTTCTGGCGGGAGCCCTCCGAGGAGCCGTACATAGGCCTGTATTCCACGCCGGAGACACTCGAAAAGGTGCGCAAGGACAACACCAGCGGCAGTGTGCTGCAGAAAAGCGGCCGCTATTTCGTAATTCCGGCGGTGCCGGAGTTTGCGCGGGAGGAGGCCGTGCGGGCCTTCGGAGAGGTGCTGGACAGCCGGACCGTGCCCGAGGATAAGACGGCGTGGTTTGATGCGCGGTATCCGGAGCATTACGAGACGGACGCCTGCGTATTCCATGTGGGAGGGCACTGGCTGTTTTCCCATACCGAGGAGAACCGCAACGTGACGCAGTTCTTTGAGGCGGTCCCGGTGGGACGCTTTACGCTGTCCGGGCGTCTGCTGCCGCATACCTATCTGCTCGCTTTGGAAAAGGAGGACGGACTGCGGGTGCATCTCAACAACTTCCGCACCGATTCCGCCAAGGCTATCTTTGACAATCCGCATTTTACGGTGGAGGGGTACCTGGAGGAATACCAGAAGGACACCGGCTGCGCCTTCTTCGGGGAACACCGGGAGACGCAGCTGACGGTGCTCGGTGCGGCCAATGTGCGGATCGAGGGCGGCGAGGCCTCGGTGCGCACCGTGCCCGGCGGCCTGGCGCTGACCGTTTCTCACAACGGCCCCGTGGAGCTGTTCTTTTCCTGAGCGGACGGGGCTCTACCGATAGAAGGCAGGGGGAACACCTTATGCAACGAAAAGGAGACTACATACGCCGTCTCTGCGGAGTGGCTGCGGCGGTATCGCTGCTCTGTGCGGCGTGGCCCGCGTCCGCGGAGGCCCCGTCCTCCGCAGATGCGCCGCCGGAATCCGTGACTGCGGCGGCCGCCGCAGGGGAGACGGCATCCTATGCGGACTACCGGGCGGCCTATCCGGCGGCCCCCGCGGGCAGCCGGATTGTTCTGACGCCGGAGTCTGCCTGGGAGGCGGACGGCGACGGCGTGACGATGCAGACGGATGTGCAGGGCGAGCCGAGCTGCTGGTATCTGCCGGAGAGCACGACACTTCGCCTGCGGGTGGAGGCGGCCGCGGCCGGCCGCTATACGCTGCGGCTGCGCTATCTGCCCGCCGAGGGCAAGGGCGTGGAGCTGGAGCGCGCACTGCGGGTCAACGGGGCCGTCCCCTATGAGGAGGCCTCCCATCTGCTGATGCCGCGCGTCTGGGTGAATGCGACCGAGGTTCAGAAGGACATTTACGGCAACGATATCCGCCCGTCTCAGATTGAGCACTTCCGCTGGCAGGAGCGCCTGCTGCAGGACAGCAACGGCTATTACGGAGAGCCGCTCAGCGTATATCTGGAGCAGGGGGAGAATACCCTGGAGCTCACGATGACCAACGAGCCGATGTGGCTGGCGACCGTAACGCTGGCGGCTCCGGAGACGCTGCCGGATTATGAGACGCAGCTGGCCGCGTGGCGTGCGGCGGGCGCGGAGGAAAAAACGGGACTGCAGCTTCGGCTGCAGGGGGAGGCGGCGGACTATAAATCGTCCGCGACGCTGTATCCGCTGACCGACCGCACCTCTCCCGCCACCGACCCCTATGAGCCGTCGATTACACGGCTCAACACCATCGGCGGGAGCCGGTGGGCCTATCCCGGGCGCTCTCTGACCTGGGTGCTGGAGGTGTCGGAGAGCGGGCTGTACCGCATTGCCGTTAAGGCGCGGCAGAACCTCACAAGCGGTATTCTGTCGGCGCGCCGCCTGTATATAGACGACAAGGTTCCCTTTGCGGAGGCCGATGTGCTCACCTTCCCCTACGATTCCGCGTGGGAGCAGTATGTTCTCGGCGGCGAGGAGCCGTACCTGTTTTATCTGGAGCAGGGCACCCATGAGCTGCGGCTGGAGGTGGTGCTCGGGGAGATGGGGCCGATTCTGCGCGAGACGGAGGATATTCTGCTCGGGCTGAACCGCATCTATCGGGAAATCCTGATTATCACGGGCAGCAGCCCGGATTTATACCGTGATTATAAGCTCGCTGAGCTGATTCCGGAGACGATCGAGGAAATTTCCGTACAGTACGAGCGGCTGACGGCGGTGATCGAGGCCATGCAGCGGCTGACGGGCGAGGACGGCAGCGACAATCTCGGAACGCTGCGGACGGTGGCGCGGCAGCTCAAGAGCATGGCGGACGATCCGGACAGGATCGCACGCAAGTTCAGCTATTTTAAGACCAATATCGGCTCTCTCGGGACGTGGCTGAATCAGAACCACGAGATGCCGCTCGAAATCGACTACATTACGGTCTATACGGCGGATCAGGAGCTGCCGCCGGCCGAGGCGGGGCTTTGGGAGACTCTGGTGTTCCGGGTGCGGCGGTTTATCGATTCCTTCGTGCTGGATTACGATGCCATCGGGAATCTGTCCGTCTCCGAGAATATGCGCACGGTGACCGTGTGGATCTCCTCCGGACGGGATCAGAGCCAGACACTGAAGTCCATTCTCAACGATTCCTTTGTCCCCGAGACGGGAATCGGCGTTAATCTGCAGCTGGTACAGGCCTCAACGCTGCTGTCCGCCACCATTGCGGGCATCGGGCCGGACGTGGCGCTTGGCGTCGGTATGGGAGACCCGGTCAATTATGCCCTGCGCGGTGCGGTGACGGCGCTCGACACCATGGAGGACTTTTCCGCGGTGAGAGCCTGGTTCGGAGAGGAACTGTTCGTTCCGTATGAGCTGAACGGGCACACCTATGCACTGCCGGAGACGCAGTCGTTCCCGATGCTGTTTTACCGCACGGACATTCTGCAGGAAATGGGACTCTCCGTCCCGCAGACCTGGAACGATGTCGTGGCGGCCATTTCGGTGCTCAACAAGCAGAACATGGAATTCGGGCTGTCCGGTACGGTGGACGTCAATATGCTGTATATGCTGCTGATGCAGAACGGCGGCAGCCTGTATAACGCGGAGGGGAGCGCGACGCTGCTCGATTCCGATGCGGCGGTGGATGCGTTCAAGCAGTGGACGAATTTCTACGTCAACTATAAGGTGTCGCAGGAGATGGATATCCTCAACCGCTTCCGCGTGGGGGAGGTACCGATTGCCATTGCGGATTATTCGCTGTACAACTCCCTGCAGGTGTCCGCCCCGGAAATCAAGAGCCTGTGGGCCTTTACCTCCGTACCGGGGACGGTGCGGGAGGACGGAAGCGTGGACCGCAGCGCGGTGCTGTCCTCGACGGCGGCGGTGATGATGGCGGATATCGGGGATCCGGAGGCGGCCTGGAGCTTCCTGCGGTGGTGGGTGTCGGCGGATACGCAGACGCGCTACGGCAACGAGATGGAGAGTATTCTCGGGGAGTCGGCGCGGTATCCGACGGCCAATCCGGAGGCGTTTTCCCGCCTGCCGTGGTCGGTGACGGAATACGGCGCACTGCAGACGCAGCTGGCCGCATCCCGCGGTGTGCGGCAGGCGCCCGGCTGCTATTACCTGTCGCGCCATCTGACCAATGCATTCCGGCAGGTGGTGCAGCACGACAAGGACCCGAAGGATACGCTGCTGGACTATGTGTATACCATCAACGGAGAGATTACGAGTAAGCGCAGGGAATTCCATATGGAATAACGGACCGGACGGGTCCCCTGACGGCGGGAAAGGAACGGTGCTATGGCATCCACGAAGGCGGAGCGCATCCGCGCCTATTGGGCGGTCAAACGCAGGGAAGCGGCAAACAACAAGGATTGCTATCTGTTCTTGCTGCCGTTTCTGCTCATCTTTACTCTGTTTGTGATCGCACCGGTGCTGATGTCGGTCTATTACAGCTTTACCTACTACAACGTACTGCAGCCGCCGCAGTTTATCGGCTGGCAGAATTATGTCACACTGTTTGTGTCGGACAGTCTGTTTACGACGGCAATGAAAAACACGCTGCTGATTGCCCTGGTGACGGGTCCGGCGGGGTACCTGCTGTCGCTGCTGATGGCCTGGTGCATCAATGAGCTGTCCCGCGGGCTGCGGGCGGTGATGGTGACCGTCATGTATGCTCCGTCCATCTGCGGCGGTGCCTATATGATCTGGAAGGTGCTGTTTAGCGGGGATGCCTACGGCTACCTGAACGGTCTGCTGATGAATATGGGCTGGATCAACGAGCCGATTCAGTGGCTGACGGATACGGGCTATATGAGCGGCGTGGCGATCGTGGTGACCCTGTGGATGAGTCTCGGCTCGGGCTTTCTGTCCTTTGTGGCGGGCTTTCAGACGGTGGACCGCAGCATGTATGAGGCGGGCTATGTCGAGGGAATCCGCAACCGCTGGCAGGAGCTGTGGTTCATTACGCTGCCCATGATGCGGCCGCAGATGATGTTCGGCGCGGTGATGAGCATTTCGGCCGCCTTTTCGTGCGGCGCGGTGCAGGATTCCCTGTTCGGCTCGCCCAGCACCGATTATGCGACCCATACGATTGTCAACCATATGAACGATTACGGCGGAGTACGCTTTGAGATGGGCTATGCCTGCGCCATCGCCACCGTGCTGTTTGTCATGATGGTGCTGACCAATCAACTGATTCAGAGAATGCTGAGAAAGGTGGGAGAGTAATGGCGCGTTCTGCAGCCTCCGAGGCGGGACAGGCGGCCGTGCGGCGGCACCGGGGACTCGGTATGTACCGCGTGGGGCGCAGCCGTGCGGGGGCCTTTGGCAACCTCCTGATGCTGTGCCTGGTCGGCGCGTTCATGGCTCTCCCGCTGGTGTATATTGCCAACAGCGCCTTTAAGCCGCTGGATGAGCTGTTTCTGTTCCCGCCGCGCTTTTTTGTCCGCAATCCCACCACCGAAAATTTCAAGAACCTGTCGGTGGTGCTCGGGGAATCCTGGGTGCCGCTGTCGCGCTATTTCTTCAATACACTGCTGATTACGGCGCTGACCGTGATCGGCCAGCTGATTGTGGCCTCGCTGGCCGCCTATGTGCTTGAAAAGCGCCGGTTCCCCGGCCGCACCTTTATCTTCCAGGTGATTGTGCTGTCGCTGATGTTCTCCCCGAACGTGACGGCCATCCCGAGCTATATCATCATGAGCCGGGTCGGACTGGTCAATACGCTTTCCTCGCTGATTATTCCCGGCATCGCCTCGTCGCTCGGACTGTTTCTGATGAAGCAGTTCATGTGCAATATTCCGGACAGTCTGCTGGAGGCGGCCCGCATCGACGGCCCCTCCGAGCTGCATATCTTTTTCCGCATCGCCATGCCGATGGTCAAGCCGGCCTGGCTGACGCTGATTATTTTCGGGTTCCAGAGCATGTGGGGCGCAACCGGCGGCACCTATATTTTCTCGGAGGAGCTCAAGCCGCTCAACTATGCGCTGAATCAGATCATGACGGGAGGCGTGGCGCGGGCCGGAGCCGGATCGGCGGTGTCGCTTCTGATGATCCTGCCGCCGATTGCGGTATTTGTGGTGTCGCAGAGCAACATTTTACAGACGATGGCCTCCTCGGGCATCAAGGAATAAGGGAGGAGAGAGTATGTCGGGAACCCATCGGACGGCGGCCGCGGTGCTCTGTGTGCTGCTGGCGCTGCTTTTCGGCTCCTCGGCCGCGGCGGAATCGACGTTTTACAGCTACACCTATGACCACGCCGGCGAGGTGATTGCGGCTCCGGATGCCGTGACGGTGACGGCGGTGGTGACGGGGGCCTCTCTCGGAACGCAGAATCTGGCGAGCCCGTCGGACCTGTTTGCCGCCAAGGACGGGATGCTGTATGTGGCGGATACCGGAAACAACCGGATCGTGGTGCTGGACAGTGCCCGCCGCCTGGTGCGGGAGATCCGGGAGATTACGGACGGAGAGGAAACGCTGACCTTTTCCCGCCCGCAGGGGATTTTTCTCCACGAGAGCGGCATCTATGTGGCGGATACGGGCAATGCCCGGCTGCTGGTGTTTGACGGCGAAAACCGTCTGATCCGCACGATCGGAGCACCGGAGTCCCGGTCGCTGCCGGCCTCGTTCGAGTACAAGCCGACCAAGGTGCTGGTCGATACGGCGGGGCGGATTTTTGTGACCTCCGCCGGCTTCAATATGGGGCTGATCGAGCTGGACAAGAACGGAGACTTTGTGGGCTGTCTCGGGGCCAACAAGGTGACGGTGACCCCGTGGGAATATTTTGTGCGCATCATTTCCACCGATGCGATGATCGAGCGTATGGAGTCGTTTGTCCCTACGGAATACAACAATATGAATCTGGACGAGGACGATTTCCTCTATGTGACCTCCAACAGCTACTCGGTGGCGGAGTATGCGGCCGGGACGGCCAGCCCCGTGCGCAAGCTGAACGCCAAGGGCGATGACATTCTGCGCAAGACGGGGGCGGTTCCGCCCTACGGCGACCCGAAGGTGATGAGCACCGGCTCCTACAAGGGCGCCTCGTCGCTCGTGGATGTGTGCACGCTCGGCTACGGGATGTATGCAGTGCTGGATTCCAACCGCTGCCGCACCTTTGTGTATAACGCGGAGGGCGAGCTGCTGTTTGAGTTCGGAGCGCCGGGCGCGGTGCAGGGCGGCCTGCAGGTACCGACGGCTCTGGCCTATGAGGACGGCCGGTTCTATGTTTTGGATTCCGGGAAGATGAGCCTGACGGTTTACACGCTGACGGAGTACGGCCGGATGCTGTACGATACGGCCCGCTGCCATTATGAGAGCCGCTACGATGAGGAGGCGGAGCTGTGGGCCGCCATTGCCCGCAAAAACAGCAACAGCACCGGAGCGCTCAGCGGCCTCGGAAAGGCGGCCTACCGGAACAAGGATTTCAGGCTGGCGCTGTCCTACTTCCGCCGCGCGGAGGATTATGAAAACTATTCGCAGGCCTTTAAGATGCGGCGCACGGAGGTCATGGGGGCGGTGTTCCCCTATCTGATGACGGCGCTCTGTCTGGCGGCTGCCGCGGGCTTTGTATTTTCCCTGTGGCGCAGGCGGCATCCGGCACGCGCCGTCGCACCGGATAGCTACCGCGGGACGCTGCGGTATGCGCGTCATGTGATTGTGCATCCGTTTGACGGCTTCTGGGATCTGAAATGCGAAAAGCGCGGCAGCATGGCGGCGGCGTGGACGCTGTTCGGGCTGGCCTGCGCCGCCATGGCGGTTTACGGCCGGTTTCTCGGGTTCCCGTTCCGCACGGAGAGCGCCGAGGAGGTCAACCTCTTTTTTGAAATGCTCAAGGTGGCGGGGCCGCTTCTGCTGTTCTGTGCCTGCAACTGGTGCGTTACCTCGCTGATGAACGGCGAGGGAAAGCTGCGGGACATCTTCATGGCCTCCTGCTATGCGCTGACCCCGATGGTGCTGCTGCTGCCGATTGCCACACTGCTCAGCAACGTGCTGGTGCAGGAGGAGGGAGATTTCTTCCGGTTCCTGGTGATTCTGGCCATCGGCTGGTCGCTGTGCCTGATTCTCTGCGCCAACCGGCAGATTCACGACTATACCATGGGCAAAACGGTGGCGGTGATGCTGATCACGCTGCTGGTGATGGTTATTGTGCTGTTCCTGTTTGTGCTGGCCTTTGCCCTGGCCAATCAGTTTGTTTCGTTTTTGCGGGATCTTTCGACCGAGATCTCCATGCGGCTGTGAGTACAGCGGAAAGGATAACGGTATGAACAGGAGACCTATCCGCGTTCTGTCTGCGCTGCTCGGTGTCGGCGTGCTGCTGATGACCGGCTGTGCGGGAACGGTGCAGCCGACGCGGGAATACGACTGGATTCCCGAGGAAACCCGCGGCAACGACGTGGCGGGGGAGAGCTTCGAAACGGCGGCGGAGACAGAGAGCCTGCGGCTGGAGATCAATCCCGATACCACGGAGCTCCGGGTGACGGTCAAGCAGACGGGCTATGTGTTTTCGTCGTCGGCCGCGGGGAAAACGGACGGCAGCGACCGGGCACTTCTGTCGCTCTCGTATATGGCGACGGGCAGCACGGCCCGCTATATGAATTCCTATGACGATGCCGTCAAGAAGGGGCAGTACACCGTGGAGCCGCTCGGCAGCGGGGTACAGCTTCGCTTCTCGCTCGGTGATATCGAGCCCCAGTATTATGCACCGGCGGTGCTGACTGAGCCGCGCTATCAGCTTTTCTATGCGGCGATGTCCTCGTCCGATCAGCGGTTTATGCGGCAGATGTACACCCGCGTGGACATTGCCAATTATGAGGGCGAGGCCCGCCGCGAGCTGCTGCAGAAATATCCGATAGCCGAGCACCAGATTGTCTACATACTCGATACCTCCATGCAGAAGGCCATTCGCATCAAGCTGGATACGGCACTGCGCAGCGCGGGCTATACCGAGGAGGACCGCGCGCTGGATGCCGCAAACGGCGGCGAAACGGCGGCCGAGGCCGAGCCGCGGTTCGGCATCACGCTCCGGCTGACGCTGGAGGGCGACGTGCTGCGGGTGTCCGTGCCGCTGTCGGAGTTCGCGTATACGGCGGATTTCCCGCCGGAGGATCTCGGGCTGCTGCCGAATTTCGGGCGGGCCGACAGTCAGACGGACGGCTACTGGCTGCTGCCCGACGGCTCGGGCTCGCTGATGTATTTCCGCAACGGCAAGCAGAATCTGCAGGAATACCACGTGCCGGTCTACGGGACGGACCGCTCCGTATCGACGCAGGAGAGCACCTTCCGCGAGCGTCCGGTGCTGCTGCCGCTGTTCGGCTGTGCGCTGCAGAACGGCAACGGCTACCTGGCGGTCATCCGTGACGGCGACGCGCTGGCCTCGATCCATGCGACGCCCGGCGACGGGGAGACCCCGCCCTCGGCGTATGCCGCCTTTGCCGTGCTGCAGTCAGCCAAGGTGGCCACCATCTCCTCGACGGAGACGAGTGAATCCTATTTTACCACGCATCAGCAGACCCCGTATACCGGGGAGCTTGTGACGGAATACCGTTTCCTGACCGATGAGGCCGCCTCCTATACCGGTATGGCGGCGCTCTACCGCAGCCTGCTGTGGGAGGGGCATACCGCGCTGACGCCCGGTGAGCTGCCGCTGTATCTCAACCTGATCGGGGAGGCAGATGTCACCCGCAACACGATGGGCATCCGTGTCCGCCGGCAGCAGACGCTGACCACCTTTGAGGATGTGCAGACGGTGGTGAGCGACCTGCAGAGCCGGGGAGTGAGCTCGCTTTCTGTCATCCTCAGCGGCTGCCTCAACGGCGGATGGCGGCAGGGCTACCTGAACCGTGTGCGGGTCTCCGGCTCACTCGGCGGGGAGAAGGGGCTGACGGCGCTCGCGGAGACGCTGCGTGCACAGGGCATTTCCTGCGCCCTCGATGCGGAGGTGCAGTACGCCTACGACGGCGGCCTGCTGGACGGGCTCGGAGACAGCGAGACCGTGCGGCTGCTCAGCCGCCGGAAGGGCCTGCTGTATGCGGCGGATCTCGCCTACTTCGGGTCGGACGATACCGCACGGGCGGCGCGCATTCTGAATCCCTCGGCGGTAGAGCATTCCTTCGGCGTGCTGCGTGACTTTTTGAGCGAATCCGGGCTGTCGGCGGTGTCGCTGCGCAGCGTCGGAGCGGCCCTCAACGGCGATTACAACGAAAAGCGCGAGGTAGAGCGGCAGACGGCGCTGCAGCGCCTGACCGAGCAGGTGGCGGCACTGCGGCAGCAGACGGATACGCTGATTCTCTCGACCGGTATGGCGCCGATGGCGGTCTATGCCGATACGCTGCTGGCGCTGCCGCTGACCTCCTGCCGCTACGACATCACCGACGAGAGCGTGCCGTTTGCGGCAATGGTCTACAGCGGCTATGTGCAGTATACGGGAGGCCGGATCAACCTGGATTTTGCCGAGGACAACGACTGGCTGCGGCTTCTGGAGAGCGGGGCCGCGCCGTATTATCTGCTCTGCGCCTCCGGTGCGGAGGAGCTGCACGGCAGCGACCTCAGCGAGTGGTATGCCGTGGATTACGGTCTGCTCCGGGAGGAGATGGCCGAGCGCTACGCCTGGCTCAGCCGGGCGCTGGACGGCTGCTACGGGCGCACCATTACGGCGCACGAGCGGCTGGCCTCCGGCGTGACCCGCACGACCTATGAGAGCGGCGTGCGCCTGACGCTGAATTTCAACGACTATGCGGTCACGCTGCCGGACGGGCAGACGCTGGCCGCCGGACAGTACCTGAGGGAGGAGTGAGCGCATGAAAAAGCGCAGAACGGCGTCGCTGGAACGGCGTCAGCAGCGTTGGGGCCTGATGTTTGTCATCCCGTTTCTGATCGGCCTCCTCTTTTTCGTGGCGGTTCCGTTTGTCAAGGCGGTGAGCTTCAGCTTCTGCGATCTGAAGATCGTGGAGTCCGGCTATGAGCTGAATCCGGTGGGGCTGGAAAACTACCGGCGTATTTTTCTGATTGACCCCGCCTTCCGGGAGGACCTTTTTGCGTCGCTGCGGGAGATGGCCGTCAACGTGCCGATTTGTGTGCTGTTCGCGTTTTTCGTGGCCAGCCTGCTCAATACGAAATTCCGCGGGCGCGGATTTGCCCGGGTGGTGCTGTTCCTGCCGGTCATCATCTCCTCGGGACTGGTGCAGAAGCTGACCGACGGCTACACCATGTCCACTCTGGCGAACGCCACCGAGACCACCTCCGGCACCGATCTGGCCAGCGCCATCGTCAACATGATGAACGACATGGCGCTCAGCCCGACGCTGGTCAATTTCATCGCGGACACGGTCAACCGCATTGCGGATATCACGACCATGGCGGCGGTACCGATCGTCATCTTTTTGGCGGGGCTGCAGTCCATTTCCCCCTCGATTTTCGAGGCGTCCTATATGGAGGGCGCCACCAAATGGGAGGTCTTTTGGAAGATCTGCCTGCCGATGGTCAGTCCGCTGATTCTGGTGACGGTGGTCTACAGTATCATCGATTCGTTTACGAATGTCAGCAACCCCGTGATTTCCACGGTGCACAGCACCATGTTTGAGAGCATCCGGTTCGGCGTCGGCTCGGCAATGGCGCTGAGCTATATGCTCATCATGGGCGTGATTCTTGCCATCGTGTATGCGGTGGTGTCCCGGTTCGTGTTTTACCAGGATCGCTGAGACAAGGAGGTACAGAGGCAATGACGCAATGGCTTACCGCTTCCCGCGCGGTGCGGCTCAAAAAGCGGGCTTTCGGGCTCGGTATCTCGCTGCTGCGCGGTCTGTTTATCGGCGGCCTGTGCTTTGTGGTGCTGTATCCGCTGCTGACACAGCTGACGCAGAGCGTGATGAGTGTATCGGACATCTACGATGCAAGCGTCAATTTTATCCCGAAGCATTTTACATGGGAGCACTATACGGCCGCGGCCGACATTCTCGGCTACCCGTCCGCCCTGTGGAATACGATCCTGATGGTCAGTGTCATCTCGCTGATCCAGACCGCCTCCTGCACCTGCGTGGCCTACGGCTTCGCCCGCTTCCGCTTCCGCGGCAACGGGCTGCTGTTCGGTGCGGTGCTCGCGGTGATGCTGATTCCGCCGGATGTGCTGATGGCCCCGTATTTTCTGCAGTTCCGCAGCTTCGACGTGTTCGGTATCATCGAGGCGCTGACGGGCGAGCCGCTCGTGCTGCTCGATACCTGGTGGCCGTTCATTCTGCTCGGGGCCACCTGTACGGGCCTCAAAAACGGACTCTATATCTTCATTATGCGCCAGTATTTCCGCGGCGTGCCAAAGGAGCTGGAGGAGGCCGCCTACGTGGACGGCGCGGGGCCGGTCAAGACGCTGTGCCGGATCATTCTGCCCGGGGCGACCGCCATGATGGTGACGGTGTTTCTGTTCTCGTTCGTGTGGCAGTGGCTGGACGAAATCTTCACTCCGGTGCTGTGCGGCTCGCTGAACGTGATTCCCTCCACCTTCGGCAACCTGCTCAATCCCTTTGCGGGGATGGCCGACGCGGGAGACACGATGGTGCTGTCGGGGGCCCTGCTGCAGGATGCGGGGATTGTGCTGGTGATTTTTCCCTTGGTGCTGCTGTATGTGGTGGCACAGCGGTTCTTTGTACAAAGTATTGAACGAAGCGGACTGGTCGGATGACGGACGCTTTGTCCCAATAAAAAACGAAACAGGAGGAATACCTTATGAGACAATGGAAACGGATGGCGGCACTGCTGCTTGCTGCGGTGCTGGTGCTCGGCCTGGCGGCCTGCAACGGCAGCCCTTCGTCAAGCACCCCCGGCAGCACACCCTCCGGGACGACCTCGCAAAAGGATCTGCAGGTGTCGGAGGAGTTTCTGGAGAGCCTGCGCGGTCAGGAGTTTACCCGGGTCTATGCCTGGAAGCTGGAGGATCCCGATCCGGAGGATGAGGGATACAAGTACCGCAAGAGCCTGGAGGAGAAGTACGGCTTCACCTTCACGGACATCGGAATGGGCGGCAACTATGTGGATGCCATGGTGACGACGCTGCTGGCCAAGAAGCCGTTCGGAGACATTCTGATGTGTCCGGAGGGGAGCTTTGCCGAATGGTTTACGGCCGGCGTGATGACCGACCTGCAGCCGGCGGCCAATACGCTCGGCATCGATTTCACCGACGACCTGTATGAGCAGAATATCCGCCGCTATACGGGAGTCAACGGCGGACAGTACGGCTTCGGCTACCAGGAGGACTTCAACGCCTACGTCAGCATCTACTACAACAAGCGGATTCTGCGGGAAAACGGCTGCGAGGACCCGTTTGAGCTGCGCGACAAGGGGGAGTGGACGTTTGACAAGCTGGCCGAAATGGCGGCCAAGTGCAAGAAGGTCAATGCGGACGGCACCGTGGCGCAGTGGGGACTCGGCAGCTGGACGGATTCCGAGCTGATGATCGCCCTGGTCAACGGCAACGACGGCACCATCGTATCGCTCGACGAAAACCGGCAGCTGCAGCTTAACCTCAAGAGCAGCAGGACGATGGAAGCGCTCGACTACATGTACAGGTGGTGCAACGTGGACAAGATCGTCAATGTGTCCGAGGGCGGCTGGCAAAAGACGATGCAGGATTTTGTGGACGGCAAATATGCCTTCTGCCTCGGCACCAACCAGGTTATGCCGATGGCCACGGCCAGCGGTATGAAGGATGAATTCGGCATCATCACCTTCCCGGTCGGCCCCTCCAACACCTCCGGTCAGACGGATTATACCATGAACTACCGCTTCTGGTTCATCCCGACCTGCAACGCCTCGAAGGCCGAGCAGCTGCTGTTTGTGGACGATTTGTACCATCGCGACGATCCGCGCACCTTTGAGGAAAAGTTTGAGAAGTATTATCTGCTGAAGATTGCGGATGAGCGCTCGTATGAGGATTATCTGGAGCGCAGCCGCAAGGCGCAGAAATACGAGCTGTTCAGTTACGCCGGCATCACCTATGCCGATCCCGGCCTGTACGGCATTGCGGTCAATATTTTCACCGGCCAATCGACGCCGGGCGCTACGGTGGAGGCCATGGAGAGCTCGCTGAAGGCTGTGCTGCGCGATCAGTGGGACGGCATCACATTCAACGGCTGAGAAACGGCAGAGGAGGATTTCGACAATGAAGAAACGCGTTGCGGCGGTGCTGCTGGCACTGCTGATGCTGTGCGGAGCCGCGCTGACGGGAGCCGCGGAGAGCACCGTATTCAAAATGGAGGATGATTTTGAGAGCTACCGGGAGGACATGGACATGATCCTGTCCTGGGGAACGGCGCGCGGCAACAAGGCCGTAACGCTGCATCTCGACACGACCGGGGCGCTGAACGGTCAGAATTCGCTGCGGGCGGATTACGACCTGAGCAAGAAGCCCGGCTGGGCTACCTTCATCCATTATCAGAACGACGAGACGGCCCGGGAGGCCACGCCGCAGAACTGCGACGGCCTGAAGGTGACCATGAAGGCCACCGGCCCGGTGCTGGTGCGGATCGGCTGGGGCTTTGACTGGGATGCCAGCTACCACTGGGTGTATGTGGACGAGACGCCGCGGCAGTATACCTTCCGGTTTGAGGACTTCAAAAACGAGGGCGAATCGGATATCATGAAGGCAGAGGCGCTGACCCAGAGCGACTTCGTGGTGTTCGGCAACGACCAGGTGCAGGGCTTTGCCACCTCAGGCTCGGTGTGGTACGACGACATCTGCTTCTTCAAGGGCGACGACCCGACCTACTGCGGCTCGCCGGAGGAAATCCGGCCGAAGCCGACCACCACGACGGAGCCCCCGGCCTCGGAGCCGGACGGCACCACGACGGGCTCGGAGGCGGGTGCCACGACCTCCGGCACCGGGAAAACTGCCGCTTCGGGCCGGACGACAGCCTCCGGAGCTGCCGCCGCCTCGGCGCAGCCCGCAGACGCGCCGGCGGAGAAGAACTCCGTCCTGCCGGTGGTGCTCGGGGTGCTCGGCGGTATGGTACTGATGGTCGGAATCGGCGCAGCTCTGTGGTTTTTGGTGCTGAAAAAGAAACAGGCGTAACGGCGCCGGATAAAAGGAGAGATACAAGATGAAACGGGCAATTTCTTTGGCGATGACTCTGATGCTGACGCTCGGGCTGCTGATCAGCCTGCTGTGCCCCGCGGCGGCGGAGAGCGCGGTGTTCAAGATGCAGGACGATTTTGAGGGCTATGCGGACGAGACGGATACGCTGTTTATCCTGCAGTGGGGGGCGCAGCGCGCCAACAAGGCCGTGACACTGCATATTGACAGCGAGAATCCGCTGAGCGGTACGAAATCGCTGCGCACGGATTACGATCTTTCGCAGAAGCCCGGCTGGGCCACCATCATTCACTACCCGGATCAGGAGCATTACAGCGACGCACTGCCGTCGAACTGCGACGGCATCAAATTCACGGTGAAGGCCAGCGGCCCGATCCGGATCCGTGTCGGCACGGCCTTCAACTACAATTCGGACTGGCATTTTATCTATGCGGATACGACCCCACGGGAGTATACCATCCGGTTTGAGGATATGAGACATGTGGACTCGGATTGGGATTTCGCAAGTGCGGAATATTTTTCCAACCTGGACACGGTCATATTCGGGGAAGATCAGCCGCAGGGCTTTTCAAACAGCGGCTCGGTGTGGTATGATGATATTTACTTCTTCAAGGGGGACGACCCGACCTACTGCGGCTCTCTCGATGAGATCAAGCCGGCCCCTGTGACGACCACTACGACGGAAACTCCGTCCTCGGAGCCGGACGGTACCACGACGGGCCCGGATGCAAGCACCACGGTTTCCGGCACCGGGAAAACTGTCGCTTCGGGCCAGACGACGGCCTCCGGAGCTGCCGCCACCTCGGCGCAGACCGATGACGGGGACCGGGCCGAAAAAAGCTCCGCCCTGCCGATTGTCCTCGGCGTGCTCGGCGGCATGGTGCTGATGGCCGGAATCGGCGCGGCGCTGTGGTTTTTGGTGCTGAAGAAAAAGGGGACGAAGGGTTAAGCGGTGTCCGGCGCGTGTCCGGAGGCGCGGCCTTCGGACACGCGCACAGGCGGGAGAGATCTTCGGGATGAATTCTCTCCCGGAGAAAGGGAGAAAACGATGATGAAATGGAAATCCTATACGGCGGCGCTTCTGTGCGCGGCCCTGCTGCTTGGCGGCTGCAGTACGGCTGACCCGGCCTCGGGGACGGATTCGGCCGTGTCCGGAGGGACGACGGCGGGCGGAGGCTCCGGGACAGGGTCTGCGACCGACGGAACCGGGAATCCGGCGACCAGTCCTACGACGGCCGTGGTGGAGCCGCCGGCTCCGGTCGGCCCGGTGGAGGGGATTACGGTGCAGCCGCTCGATATGAAGTCTGTGGTGCCTGTCGCGGTGAAGAAGCTCGCGACCTCCTCCGATACGCGCCGTGTGGTCAACACGGAGAATCCGCTGTTTTTGTTCCGCACCTCCTGCAAGGCCGACGAAATGCTGACGCTGTGGCGTATGCTTCCCGAGGATATCCGGGAATATTCCGCCATTGCCACCGGCTTCGACGAGTCGAAGACCAACGCACAGGTGCTGAGCAATATCGATGCGCTGCTGACCGTAGCGGATCGGGAGGGCATCCCGGTGCTGTGGCAGATTGAATACTGGAACAGCTATGCGGAGCGTGAGGGCTTCACGGAGAGCGAGCTGGTATCGCTTTTGGAGCGGCATTCCTCGCTGATCGGCTATGCGCATACGGAGCTGAGCTGTATGTTTTCCGATCCGGTGGAAATTGACCGGATGAAGCAGACGCTGCGGGCCTGCCGGCAGAAAAATGCGCTGTTTGTGTGGTTCGACATGGAATATGTGCAGAACACCAACGTGTTTGCCCGGTTTCTGGAGGACAGCGAGCTGTACGAGCTGATGAGCTCGTATTCCCGTAATGTGGTGCTGGTCGATAAGCACAACGGACAGGGACGGCATTTTGCCGTGCAGAGCGCCGCCATGGGCATGTGGCTGGCGGGTGTGTGCGGCAACTGGGGCTCCAATGTGGAAAGCTGGCTCTGGTGGGAGGAGGGCCTCGGCCAATATGACGACATGGGCGGCACCTTCCGCAGCTTTTCGCAGGATATGATCAAGCAGTACCCGGCGGCCATGTTCGGCATCGATACGCTGAACGATGCGGTCGGCGGCGCGACGGTCTACTCCTTCGAGGATGTGATCATGACCGCCACCGACCTGAACGGGGACACGGTGTGGACTCCCGCGTTTTACAATGTCTGCTACCCGATTTATCAGAAAATCGTGGCCGGCGGCCTGATCCCGGGCAAGGAGCAGGTCAAGTCCAAGGTGAAGGTGGCCTACCAGTACAGCGACATCGATTCGCAGGATACGGCGGGCTATGAGGCATCGCTGTTCGTGGATCTGTACGGCCCGACGCGCGATTGGCTGAATCGGTGGAATTCCATGCGCGTAAGCAAAAAGTGGATTCCCACCACCGGCCGCTATTACATTGTGCCGTCGCTGCCGAAGCAGGTCGATGCGGCGCAGGTGCTGCCGGGAGCCACCGTGCTGAATACGCAGAACGAGCCCTCGCTGATTGGGACAACGGCCGCGGAAAAGCGGGCGTTTTTCGACAGCCGATACGGGGAATTCTATACCGGGACGGCCACGATGTATGCGATGGACGGCTATGCGCTGCTGTTCAACAACCACGAGAACATCACGCAGCAGGCCTATGAGAATGCCACGTTTACGTTGGCGGCCGGCAAGACGATGAAGGCGGTGCTGCCGGAGCATACCTATGCGCTGCTGTACGACGGCGGCAGCTCGGTCTCTCTGGAGCTGTACAACTACCGCTACGATGCGCGCGCCTACCTGAACAAGCAGGAGCGCTACGATATGTTCATCGATGATTATCTGGAGGAGCTGCGCAACGACAACGAGCTTGATCGGCGCACGCTCACCTTCCGCATCGAAAATCTTTCGGCCGAGCCGCAGGTGACCGCTGCGGGCAATCACAACGCGGAGATATCGACCGCGTGGGATGCCGCGAGCGGAGTGCTGACGGTGACCGTGACCATGAACGGGGTGACCCGCCTGCAGCTGCAGGAAATCCGATAACACGAGACGGCCGGTTTTCCCGGCTCCGGGGCAGGGCCTTGGCCGGGCCTGCTTCGGAGCCCGCGGAGACCCGGTCTTTGCCGGTTTTCGGACCGGACGATTCAGAGAGGTGATCAACGCCGTGCAGGAGAAGATAGCCTACAGCCTTCAAAAGGAATTTTCCTTCCCGCTGCCGATCCGCAAGGGCTGGCGGCTGTACGGCGTATGGAGCGGACGCATTCCGTCGGCCTGTTCGGTCTCCGGATCGGAGGACGGCCGCGCCGTCGATCTGTATTATATCACCTCGGGAGAGGGCAGCTGGCGCTCCGGCGGAGCCTCGCATCCGCTGTCCGGGGGAATGGCCCTGCTGACGGCCTCCGACCGGACGGTGGAGCTGCTGCCGAAGGATAAAAGCGGATTTTCGTTTTTCCGGCTGCGCTTTGAGTCTCCGGAGCCGGCGCAGGGCACGCAGGAGGATCAGCTGCTCGGGGAGAATCTGCTGCGGCACCGTATGACGGCGGTGCGCATCGGCATGGATATGTACAGCACCTTCAATGCGCTGATCGGAGAGCTGCGGTTTGAATACGTCTTCCGTGAATCGATGCTCGAGGCGCTGTTCGGGGAGATTCTGATCGGCTATTACCGCGCCTGCGTCAGTGACCGGAGCACGGAGGAGGCGCAGGAGGGCAGCCGTGTGATGGAGGAGGCGGTGCGGTATATCGACCGGAACGCCCTCTATCTCCGCAACGTATCCTCTCTGGCGGGGGCGCTCGGCTACAGCTATTCGTATCTGTCGCATATCTTTTCGGAGACCATGGGCATCACCCTGCGCGACTTCTTTCTGCAGAAGCGGTTTGAGAAGGCGATTGAACTGCTGCGCGAAAACATGAGCATTGCCGAGGTATCGGATATGCTCGGCTATGCTTCCGTGCACTCGTTTTCCCGGGCCTTTACCCGGCAGATCGGCTGCCCGCCCGGCAGCTTCCGGCGTGCGGAGCGGGTTCCGGCCCGCCGCATGGCGGCACGGCGGGTGTTTGACGACTTCGAGGGCGGAGCGGACTGGGAGGTTGACCGGGTGTACGGCTCCATGCAGGCGCTCGAACGCGTCACCTATCCCCGGCACAGCGGCACCTGTTCGCTGGCCATGGAATTCAATGTGACCTCAGACTGGCGTGTGGACCGCTATTACCGCCGCCGGGAGGACTGGTCGGGCGACGGCATGACCTATTTCTCCTGCTGGGTCAAGTCCACCAGCCCCGTGACGGTGGAAATCGAGCTGATCGACGGGCAGTGGCACACGTTCAGCTATAAGCTGGAGGCCGGAACGGTCGGGGCGGTGGTGTGCATTCCGCTGAGCGAGTTTGAGGCCAAGGAGGAGGACACCGTGCCGGATCTGCGGCACGGTCTGGGAATCCACTTCATCTTTTATGGGCGCAACAACACGGAAAAGCCCTCGATCGGTCGCCTGTTCGTGGACGATATTCTGTTTACGGACGAGGATATCTCCATGCTGACGGAGTCCTCCACCAAAAACGATCTGCTGGATATGCGGCGGCCGGATACGGCGCTGGTGCGCCCGCCGGTGGTGGTGGCGCGTCCGCACGATCAGACGGAACTCAACCGTCTGTGCCAGGGGAAGCAGCGCCCGGTGGCGCTGCAGGTGATTCTGCACGCCGATATGAGCGTCTACAGCGTGACCGGAGTGCCGCTCGGTATGCTGCCCGGCCTGTTTGTCAAAATCTATCAGCGCATTCTGCCGGTGTTTTCGGTCAACGACCGGGAGACGGTGGACGGCCTGATGCGTTACCTCAACGAAAAGAATTTCCAGGATGTCTATATTCTGTCCTCCCGGCCAGAGGTGCTGCTGCATGTGCACGAGCAGTATTACAACCTGCGCTGCATCCTGCGGGTCACCGAGCCGATTGCCTCGGCCGAGCAGATGCGCCGGCTGTATAACGAGCACCACATCCGCATTCTGCTGCTGCCGGAGGAGACGGATCCCGCGGTGCTCCGGGAGCTGCAGGATCGGCAGATGACGGTGTGGCTGGAGCAGACCGGAGGGGACGGGCCGCTGCGGCTGCGGTATCACCGCATGCTGATCGGCGGTGCCGGCGGGCTGCTGGTGGATGCTCCGGATACCCTGTATGAGGCGATGCGGGATTACGGCGGTCACACGCTGCTGAAAACGCCCTATATCATCGCCTACGGATACGGTCAGGACTATCCGTGGGATACACTGGAGGCGGCCCGTGCTTCGGTCGAGGCGGGGGCGGATGCCATCGCGTTGGATCTGTTCCTGACCAAGGACCGCCGCCTGATTGCCTATCCGGAGCGGGAGGTCAACCGCTATTCCGGCGATTTGTGGGGCAACATCGAGGACTACACGTAAGGAGTCGTCGGCAGCGTCAGATGTGTATAAGAGACAGATCGAGGACTACACGTGGGAGGAGCTGCGGCATATCCGCTATAACCAGAATCAGCATCTCCGGCACACGGAAATCCATCCGGCGCTGCTGGACGATTTTTACCGGGAATTTGCCGATACCCGGCATCGGCTGTTTCTGGTGATTTATGAGGATGAACGGCGGTTTGCCGATCAGGTGCGCGAGCTGACCCGGCAGATGGGGATGGAGGACCGCGTGACCTATGTGATCGGCGGCACGTCACAGATTCGCTATATCCGTCAGACGAACCCGGCCGCTACGGTGTTGACCCGCGGTCTGTACGAATGGGAGTGCCATATGGGATTCCCGGAGATTCTGACCAACACCCAGCTGTATATGACGGATTTCAGCCCCCGTTACGATCAGTCGGCCTCCCTGCCGGATCTCTGCTATAACCTGTGGTGCCGCGGGGTGACGACCTGGCCCTACTATTTCGATGTGCCGGCCGATTTCCGGAGGTTTTTCCTGAACGGAATCGAGGGGATCTTCTGCAACCTGGCGGAGCTCTGCCGCGGCTGGATGCGGTCGCTGAGCTTCCGGCAGCAGGCGCTGACTCTGCGGGAGGGGGAACAGCGGCTGCTGTGGTGCTGGGAGGAGACCTACGACGGGCAGCAGCGGCAGGTGCCGGCGGGAATCACTGTTCTGGAGGGGCCGCTGCGGGCCGAGGGCAACACGCTGATTGCCGAGGGTAAGGGCGAGGGAAGTGTGCTGCTGTGGTACGAGCAGTCCATGCCGCTTTGGTATGAGACGCCGGGAGCCCAGACTCCCTCCTATCGCTGCTATGCCCACCCGGTAACGGTGACGGTTTTGTAAAGAGCGACGAGGAAAAACCGGACGGGGAAATGTGCCGTTTCCGAAACGGAGGTTTCCCGCTAAAACAAAGAACATTCCCGGGAAGCATGCGCTTCCCGGGAATGTTCTTTGTTATCAGGATTTTCGTTTTACGGGGCTTCCCACAGGGAGGGATCGATCGGGATATTTTTGCGGTAAAAGGCGCGGTCGTGCTCGTCGATGTCGCGCAGCACGCGGCAGGGATTGCCGACCGCCACCTTACCGGCGGGAATGTCCCCGGTGACGACGCTTCCGGCCCCGATGACGGAGCCGTCCCCAATGGTGACACCGGGCAGGATAACGGCCCCGGCCCCGACCCAGCAGTTCTTCCCGATATGTACGGGCAGGTTGTACTGATATCCCCGCTCCCGCAGCTCGGGGCAGATGGGATGGGTACCGGCGGCCACGGTGACATGCGGGGCCAGCATGGTATAATCACCGATATAGATATCGGTGTCGTCCACCAGCGTCAGGCCGAAATTGGCGTAGACACCCTTGCCGAAATGCACATGGCGGCCGCCCCAGTTGGCATAAAACGGCGGCTCCACATAGCAGTCCTCACCGCATTCGGCCAGTATTTCCTGCAGCAATGCGCTGCGGCGGGGCATCTCGGAGGGGCGGGTGGCGTTGAAATCGTACATTTTTTCGAGGCAGCGGAGCTGCTCGGCCATCAGGTCGGGGTCGTTGGCGCGATACAGGGCACCGCTGTGCATGGCTTCATGAAGGTTTATCGGAATCGTTCCTTTCTGACAGGGAGGTACGGTCTGTGCCGGAATCCTCCGGGGAAGCCCCGGTGGCCGCCGTGGGAGGCGCGTTGAACCGGGAGTCGGAGGAATCACTCTCCGCATCGGAGGTGGCAGAGGGCTGCGTCTCCGTTTTGCCGGTGGTGGGGGGGCGTGCCGGCCTCCGAGGAGGTCGAGGATGATGCGGAATCGGAGGACACGGAGGTCGAGGTGGTTGCGGATGCAGTAGTTGTGGTGGTTACAGTCGTTGAGGTGCGGGAGGAGGCAGAGGTCGTAGGCGTGGTGGTGGCAGGAGTGAGTACAGCCTCCGTAGGAGCACGGGGCGTCAGAGCCCGCGGCAGCACTGCTGCGTGGTTTTCCCGGATATCCGGGAAGGAGGCCACCGCCTCTGCATTGTCTCCGTACAGGCGATTTTCCTCCTCAGAAAGCCGCCTGGCCGCAATGACGATTTCGCCGGTGGAGAGACCGAGCTCCGAGGAGGCATCGGTGGAGAGCAGCAGCAGGGTATCGGAGGCACCGACCTCCAGATTCACCGTAAAGAGGGAGCGCCGCCGCAGCTCGTTCAGATAGCGGGCGCGTTCCTCCGCATCGGTCGAAGCCGCCCCGGCATAGGCAAATTCGCGGTAGTTGTCGGCGCTGTCCACATACAGCACCGCAAATACGGCATAGCGTCCGTTGGCGTAGATGGTGTTCATCTCGATGAGCGGATGCTCGCGGAGGTAGCTTAAGCGGCGGTATTGCAGCAGATCGGAAAACATCTGTCCGGAGCGGGTGTTGTTGCCGTAGATGATCAGCCGGGAATTTTGCTCGGCATCGGAGGACAGGTTGACGCTGCTGTCAAAATAGGGGACGCCGTAGTCGGAGGACTCGAACTCAAAATTATGGGTGGCGTAATACTGGGCAAAGGCCCCGCCCATGACGGGGTAGCTGATGCCGGTGTTCGGGATGCGGATCCAGCCGCGGATGTCGCTGTTGCGGCTGTAGAGCGTATAAAACTGCGGCAGCATCCCGGAGGGGAGCAGCGCGGTCTGGGCTGCATTCAGCGTATTGGACAGGCCGCTGCCCGTATACAGATTTTCGAGTGACTCGTACATCAGACGGTTGCGGTAAGGGCGATACAGCGAAGCATAGGTATACAAACCGACACCGACCACCAGCAGCAGTGCCGTCAGCCAAAGGGCAATCCGGCGCAGCCGGGCCTTAGGGCTGACGGCCCGCCCGATGAGCAGCCAATCGGCCAGCGACCGTTTTCCCGTGGGCGCGGCCGTTTCAATCGGGTCTGCCGGGGCCTCGAGCGGCTGACTGCCGGCCATCAGTGCCGGCAGCGCTTCCAGGTAGCGCCGTGTCAGATCCAGGGCGTTGGCTGTGGCCAGTGCGCGGATGCGCTCGCGGTCGGCCCCGCCCTCCATTAGCTGCTTGACCCAGACGTGCTTGGCGTCGGCCAGCGCGATGTAGACGGTGCCGGTCGGCTTGCCCTCGCTCGGCTCCGGGCCGGCCACGCCGGTGATGGAGACGCCGAACGAGGCCTCACCGAGCCTGCGGGCCCCGTCGGCCATGGCCCGCGCGGTCTCAAGGCTGACCGCGCCGCAGGTATCCAGAATTTCCTTGGGAACGTGCAGCACCGAGTGCTTGATTTCCTTGGAATAGGCGGCTACGCCGCACTCAAACACGGAGGAAACGCCCGGCACCTCCGTCAGCCGTCCGGACAGGGTTCCGGCCGTGCACGATTCCGCCGTGGCAATTTTCAGATGCTTTTCCTGCAGCAGCGCCACGACGCGGTGGGGCAGATCGACGGTATCCGTTCCGTACACAAATACGCCGAGTCGGTCGTCGATGCTCTGCATCAGCGGATTCAGTATTTCCAGCGCCGCCTCCCGCTCGGCGGCGGAGGCAGTCAGCGCAATCTGCAGCTCGCATTCCGCGGGATACAGGGTGATGCGGGCTTCCTCACAGAGAAACAGATCGGCCAGGCGCTCGGCCGCGGCCGTCTCCGACAGGCCGAAGACGCCGACCGTGCGCGTAACGATACAGCCCTCCTCACGGCGATTCAGACAGGGCAGCAGCTGCTCGCGCAGCAGCAGGGCCGCCTGCGGCTGCTCGGGATCGAGGCCGAACAGCGGGGCATTGCCGCACAGAGCCGAAAATCCGACGGGGCGGCCGTCCTCTCCGAGAAATCCGAGGGCAGAGGCCTCACAGTGCTGCAGCACGTGCAGTACGGCCGGGTCACGGCACGGATCCCGACCGAGCAGAAATACGCATTCGCTGCGCAGACAGGCATCCTGCACGGCGGTCAGCAGGGCCTCGGGGGTGGCATCCCCCGCCGTCTCGCAGAACGGAGTGATGCCGTAGGGTTGCAGCGGCGCAGACAGCAGCTGTCGGTATTGCTCCATCACCGCTTCGGACAAAAGTTCCTGCCCGACGGCGATACAAACGGCGCGCATACAATGCCTCCTTTCTTCCGATGGCGTTTATCGGCGGTACGGGGTCAGTCGATGGTTACACGGCGGATCCCCTGCATCGCCTCGGCCACCAGAGCGTCCACGTCGAGTGCCCGCTCCGCCTCCTCCAGCATATAGAGCTTCGGGCGGGTGCGCGGGTGGCGCGGTGTAAAGACGGTGCAGCAATCCTCATAGGGCTGGATGGAAATTTCAAAGGTGTCGATCTTGCGGGCAACGGCGATGATCTCCTCCTTGTCCATGCCGATCAGCGGCCGAAATACCGGAAGACCGGTGACGGCCTCGGTGCAGGCCATGGCCGGGATGGTCTGGCTGGCGACCTGTCCGACGCTTTCTCCCGTAATCAGCGCCTCGCAGTCGTGCTGCCGGGCGACGGCCTCGGCCAGCCGCATCATAAAGCGGCGCATCACGACCGTAAACAGGTCCTCGGGGCAGTGCCGGCTGATTTCCTCCTGAATATGCGTGAAGGGAACGATGTGCAGCTCCATGCGCCCGGCGTAGCGCGCCACCTGCCGCAGCAGGGAGATGACCTTCTCCTCGGCCCGCTCGCTGGTGTAGGGAGGCGATGCAAAGTGGACGGCGGTCAGCTTGATGCCGCGCTTGGCCATCATATAGGCGGCCACGGGGGAGTCGATTCCTCCGGAAATCAGCAGCGCACACCGGCCGCCGGTGCCGACCGGCATGCCGCCGGCTCCGGGAAGCTGGGCCGCGTGAATGTATGCACCGAAATCGCGGATTTCCACGGTGACGGTGACCTCCGGATGATGTACATCCACGTGCAGGTGCGGATATTGCTCGAGCAGCGCCTCTCCGACCAGGGCGCACAGCTCGGGAGAGCGCACGGGGAAGGATTTGTCGGCGCGCTTGGCCTCTACCTTGAAGCTCTGTGCCTGCTGCAGCTCGGCGCGGAGGTATTCTCCGGCGGCGCGGCAGATGAGCTCCGGGTTCTTTTCGACGACGCGGGCCCGGGAAAAGGCCGCCAGCCCGAAAACGCGGGAGACGCGGTCGCAGGCCTCGTCCCAATCGACGTCCTCGTCCTCCGGCTCAATGAACAGGGTGGACTGTGCCCGGCGAATGGTGAAATGTCCGACGGGACGCAGCGCCTGCTTCAGATTCTTTTGCAGCACCGCCTCAAAGGTGCCGCGGTTGAGTCCCTTCAGGGCCAGCTCGCCGTTCTTGATCAGCAATATTTCTCGAAGGTCAGACATACGGGGGTAAACTCCTTTTTGTGTAAACTCATGCTTCCGGCTCCTCGGGCCCGGTCGGTTCGGTTGGGTCTGTAGGCTCTGTAGGCTCTGTAGGCTCTGTGGGCTCAGTCGGCTCCGTAGGCTCCGTAGGCTCCGTAGGCTCCGTAGGCTCGGTCGGATCGGTAGGCTCTGTGGGATCGGTCGGGTCGGTAGGCTCCGTGGGCTCAGTCGGGTCCGTGGGTTCGGTCGGGTCCGTGGGATTCGTAGGCTCCGTGGGTTCGTCAGGGCCTGTCGGCTCGATCGGATCCGTAGGGCCGGTGGGCTCCGTAGGATCGGTAGGATCGGTAGGATCGGTCGGGTCTGTCGGCTCGGCGGGCCCGTCGGGGTCGGTGGGGTCTGTGGGAGCCGTGGGATCGACGGACGGCGTCTGGCCGCCGTAATAGGCCGGAAGCTCCAGCCCCTGCTTGGTGTACCAGGCCTTGGGCATCAGCGGGGAGTCGTTGGCCACGATGGAGCCGGTGTTGACATAGGAGCTCTCCCCATCCCGCAGCTTGCGCGCCATCACGATGGTCCGGCCGTTGGAAAGGTGGTTCTGCACCGTATTGCCGCAGGTATACAGCAGCAGGAATTCGTCAGAGGGATCGACATCGACATCGCCGTAGGTGAAGAAGGAGCGGAGCGCCACCTCCTCCAGATATTGCCGGATATCCTCCTCGCCGTAAAACGATGTGCGCAGATATACCCAGTGATCCGCCTCGTCCTCATCCATGGCAAACACGGCGAACACCTTGTACTGGTTGGTGTGATACAGCGTGTTCAGCGTAATCAGCGGGGCGCTGCGGGCAAAGCCGACGTTGTCATACAGGCGGTTCAGTGTGGCGAACATCTGTCCGCTGCGCATGTTGTGCCCGTAGATAATGGTCATGCGGTTGGTGTCCTCGGGGGAGGACAGGCGGTTGCGGTAATCGAAAAACAGAGAGCCGTTTTTATTGTCCGTCCGGTAAAAATCGCGGTAGAGGTAGTAGTCGTTGTCGGAGGACTGCATCACCGGATAGTCGATGGTAAACCAGTAGGGGCTGGTGGAGGGATAGCTGAGCCAGGCCCGCACATCGTGATTGGCGTAATAGAGCTTCTTGAAGTCCTCGGACATCCCCTCCGGATAGTCGAAGGCCTCCTCCTCCGGGGTCAGCGGCTGCGACTGGCCGGGAACATACAGGTTCTTGACGGAATCGACCACCAGCGTGTTGGTGTAGGGAATCAGCACGGTGTCGTTGACCAGGTAGGACAGCGAGCCGAGCAGTACCAGAAACGCCAGCGAAAAGAAGCATTTCCGGATGCCTTCCTGCCAGCCGTCGCCGCGCTTCGGGGCGAGCCATTCGAGAAAACGCCAGCCGAAGGACTTTTTGGCGGCAGGGGACGGTGTATCCGAAGCGGGTGCGCCGCTCTGCGGCGCTTCCTTCTGCGGCCCGGCGGGGGTCTCCGGTCCATCCGCACCGAGAATCACGGGGATCGCGTCGGGCCCGGCCGGGGGTGCGGAGGCTTCGCCCTCGTCCGGGGCACGGAGCGGGAAGCTCCGCGCCGTATCGGATGCGGCGCGCTTGGCGGAATATTCCTTCAGAATGGCATCGACCGGATCCCCTGTCGGGAATTTCGGATCATATGGCTTCATGACGGATGTCTCCTTTCAGGCTCTGTGAAACAGCGTGGTCTGTGCCTCGTGCAGCGCCTCGCACAGGGCGTCTATCTCTGCAGCGGTATTTTCGAAGCCGAAGCTGACGCGCAGGGCGGAGGTGATCTCCGCATCCGGCAGCTTCATGGCGGACAGCACATGGCTCCTGTGCCCCTTGGCGCAGGCGGAGCCGGCGGACACATAGATGCCGCGCGCCGCCAGAAAATGCAGCAGCGTCTCGCTGCGCATGCCGGGGAGCGAAAAGCTCACGATATAGGGAACGCCCCCTGCGGGCAGATGGAAAACGGCTCCGAGCGGGGCGGCCGCCTCCTGCAGATGGGTACGCAGCCGTTCGGTGTGCGCCAGGAACTCCTTCGGGGTGGGGAGATGGCGGGACGCCTCCCCGAAGGCGGCGATCGCCGGCAGCGCCTCGGTGCCGGAGCGTAGCCCCCGTTCCTGACCGCCGCCGAGCGCGGCGGGAGGGACAAGGTGTACCCCTTTCCGGACATACAGGGCACCGACGCCCTTGGGGGCGCGCAGCTTGTGGCCGCTGAACGAGAGCAGATCCACGGGAAGCCGCGAGACGGACAGCGGCAGCTTTCCGGCGGCCTGTACGGCATCGGTATGCAGCAGCGCCTCGGGGGAACGGCGGCGCAGCTGCGGCAGCAGCGTGTCAAGCTCCAGGCGGGCGCCGGTCTCGTTGTTGACGGTCATCAGGGAGATGAGAACAGTGTCCGCCCGGCAGGCCTCCAAAACGGTGTCCGGCTCCAGATGACCGTCCGCCGCGGGGGCTACATAGGTCACCTCAAAGCCCTGCTCCTCGAGGCGTTTGCAGGCGGCCAGTACGGAAGGATGCTCAAGCTGTGAGGTGACGATATGCCGCCCGCGCCTCTGCTTGGCGGCGGCCCCGCCGAGGATGGCCAGATTGTTGGCCTCCGTGCCCCCAGAGGTGAAATACAGGGCCTCCGGCGGCGCTCCGACGACGGCGGCCACGGCGGTCCGTGCCGACTGCAGCTCCTGCTCGGCCCGCAGGCCGAGCGTATGGAGAGAGGAGGGGTTGCCGTAGCATTCGGTCATCATATAAGCCGCCCGCGCGGCTGCTTCCGGAAGCACGGCGGTGGTCGCGCTGTGATCCAGGTAAATTTCCGGCATGGGATGGACTCCTTTCGGGTAGGTGCGGTATGCGGCGGCCGACGGTTTATCTGCGCCGGGACACCCGATTTCCTTCTTTTAAGGAATAAAGATATACATTCCCAGTATACACGAAAAATGCGCGGTTTTCAACCGTTCCCGTAATTTTCCCGCAAAAGAATTTGCAAAAGCGGGGACACCGAAAAAATGACAAAACTGTAACCCTTTTGTAACCGAAATCGCCTTATTTTCGACCGGAAAGCCTGTATAATAGAACTGTACCCGGACGAAGGACGGGATAGAAAAAGGAGGATGGATCAGACCATGAAACGACTTGTGAAAAAGATAAGCTTACTGATGGCTTCCGGAGCGACCCTGCTGATTCTTCCCCTGTCCGCTTCCGCGGAGGGAGCGGAGCGTTTGGTGCGGGTCTCCTCCGTATCGCCGGGGCCGCTGCTGGTGCTCGGTGTAATCTCGGTGATCTGCGTGGCGGCTGCGGCCGTCTACAGGAAGGCATAAGAGGGCATAGACAAAGGAGACGTGAAACGCATGAAACGGTTGTTGAAAATTTTGGCGGCTTTGGTCGGTGTGGCGGCCGTTGTCGGCGGAGTCCTGTGCTGGATGAACCGGGACTGTGACGATGCGGCGTTTGAAGAGGATTTTGACATGCTGTAACATACGGCTCGGCCGCGGAATGAACCGCGGAGCGGGCCGTGGGCGGCAGGGCCGCCCGCTATGAATACGCCAGCTTCGATTTCTCCTATATTTGCCGGTTTTCCATTTTTCCGGCGGCAAGAGATCCCTTTTGTATGCCTGACGGGGTATACAGAAGGGGTTTTTTGTGTTATACTGGGAGAAGAACACCGGAGATGGAAGCCGGATAAGGAGGATGCCGGGATGGAAGCCATACCGCAGGAGGGGCGCGAGGAACGGCCGGAGCGCGCCATTCTCGTGTCGGTGGACACGGGAGAATTTGATATCGAGAGCTCGCTGCAGGAGCTGCGGGAGCTGGCGCGGACGGCGGGAGCCGTTACGGTGGCGGAGCTGACGCAGAAGCGGGAGTCGCCGGACAAGGCGACCTGTATCGGCAGCGGCCGCGCCGAGGAGCTGCGGCAGCTGTGTGAACAGTGGGAGGCCGATCTGGTCATCGTGGACCGCGAGCTGACGGCAACGCAGCAGCGCAACCTGGAGGAGCTGATTGCATGCCCGGTGATTGATCGGACGATGCTGATTCTGGATATTTTTGCCGGGCGGGCCCGTTCGGCGGAGGGCCGCATTCAGGTCGAGCTGGCGCAGCTGCAGTATCGGCTGCCGCGGCTTGCGGGCCAGGGCAGCAGCATGTCGCGGCTCGGCGGCGGTATCGGTACGCGCGGCCCCGGCGAAACCAAGCTGGAGAGCGACCGCCGCCATATCCGGCGGCGGATTGCGGCGCTGAAGGAACAGCTGGCCGAGGTGGAACGGCGCCGGGTGGGATGGCGCGAGCGCCGCCGCAAGGTAGGAACGCAGACGGTGGCTATTGTCGGCTACACCAACGCCGGAAAATCCACGCTGCTCAATACGCTGACCGATGCCGGCGTGCTGGCGGAGGACAAGCTGTTTGCCACGCTGGATCCCGTGGCGCGGGCACTCAAATTGCCGGACGGCCGCCAGGTGCTGCTGATTGACACGGTGGGCTTTGTGCGCCGCCTGCCGCATCACCTGGTGCAGGCGTTCCGCTCCACCCTGGAGGAGGCCGCGGAGGCGGATGTCATTCTCAATGTGTGCGACGCCGGAAGTCCGGAGGCCGCGGAGCATCTGGAGGTGACCCGCCGCCTGCTGGAGGAGCTCGGCTGCGGCGACCGCCCGGTGCTTTCCGTGTTCAACAAATGCGACGTGGCGCAAAGCATGCCCCCGGTTGAGGGGCCCGTCGTGCGCATCAGCGCCAAGACGGGCGAGGGAATCGACCGCCTGCTGGCTGCCGTTGCGGCGGCGCTGCCGCGTGACCGGCGGCGGGTAGAGCTGCTGCTGCCGTTTCGTGAGGGGGCTCTTGCCGAGCGTTGCCGCCGCGAGGGCGCGGTGGAGCGGGAATGGTATGAGCCGGAGGGCCTGCGCATGACGGTGACGCTCGGTGCGGTGCTGCTGGCGGCCACCCGGGACTATGTGCTGCCGGAGAAGACGTGAGCGTATAGGAAACCCGGAGCCTGCCGCGCGTCATCGGCTGCGGAGTATTCAATACGCGATACGGATTGTACAATCATATCAAAGAAATACGAATCGGATCGAAATGATACGGGGTCGGTCGGAGTCCGGCGGGAGAAGTTGAGAAAATCCTGCGGAAATGCTTGAAAAAACGCGGGAATTCTGTCATACTGTAGAGAAAAGGACGGTGAGTGCTTTTGGCAAGAGAGATGTATCTGGTGGGGGTCAGTGAGGAAGAGCTGCGCCCCGACCCCAAGCCGGAAGGCCCGAAAACACCGCGGGGAAAGTGGGAAAATTTTTGGTATCACTATAAATGGTATGTGGCTGCGGCTGCCTTCGCCCTGTTTGTGATCGGCGTGATCGTATGGGAGGCGGTGACCAAGGTGGAGCCGGATTACCGCGTGGCGCTGGTGACCAAGGAGGCGGTCAGCGAGGAGGCTCTGCTGCGGCTGGAGATTGTGCTGGAGCAGGGAGCCGTGGACCGGAACGGGGACGGCGAGGTGACGGTGGATGTCGAAAACCTCGTGCTCGGTCAGTATGTCGGTGGCACGATGAACAGCATGAGCGGAACCTACAGTCAGAAGCTGGTGGCTTATTTTCAGGCAGGTGACCCGATGTTTTTCATTTTCGATGAGCCCTGCTACACACAGCGCATTCGGGAGCTTCTAAACGGTGAGGCCCTGTTCGACACGCCGCCGACGGAGCAAAGCGGCATCAGCCCGACGGAGGGATACTGGAACTGGAGCGGAACGGAGCTGCAGAAATCCTTTGAGGAGACGCTGCCGGAGGAGCTGTATTTCGGCGTGCGGAAGGCAACCGGAACGGCGGTCTCCGCTCAGGAGATGCACGACGCCGACATGGAGCTTTTGCTGAGCTGCATCGCCCGCAGCAATCAGGCGGCGCCCTGACGGCGGGAAATCACCCGAAAAACCACTCATACACAAAAATACAGGGAGTATATGTCGAATTGACACATACTCCCTGTATTTTTGTCAAACGATTTTGGTTCGCCGCATCCCCGGAGCTTCAATGCCGGGGCGTATCCCCGGCGATCTCGTCCGGTGCCGTCCGGTCGGTCTCCGGCGTCTCCGCCTCATAATACCGCAGCAGCTGCTGCTGATGCTCCAACCGCATAAACAGCGGGCGGAGCTCCGGATACACCGGAACGGGGGACGGCTGCTCGGGGTCGATGTCGTTGAGCGGCTTTACGATGCGTTTGGTCAGACGGGAGGCAAGCAGCAGCGACAAAACGGCCGCGATGAGGGTGACGCAGGCAATCTGCGGCAGCATTCCCATAAACAGAGTCAGCAGGCTGTACTGCGATACGGACAGCCGTACAACGGTGCCGTCCTCCAGACGCTGTGCGGCGTAGAACTGCCGCTTCATCAGGGTGGAGGAATAGCGGGAGCTCTCCCCGTACCCCTGCTTCAGGGCCTCGCGCACCTCCGCGCGCTCCAGGTGGTTTTCCATGGAGGCGGCATCGCTGTCGGAGTCGTACAGCACCTTGCCGGAGGCATCAATCCAGGTAATCCGCAGCCCGTCCGCCTTCAGACCGTCGCAATAGGCGGTGCCGCAGGAGGCGATGCCCTGAGCGGCCAGAGCGGTCTGCTGCTTCAGAGATGCACGCTGCATGCCGGAGAAGTAGTCGTACAGTACTCCCATAATGAGCAGAAGCGATGCCAAAAAGACAATTCCCGCCACCAGGCAGAAGGAACGGAAGATACGTTTGGTCATCAGGATTCCTCCTCTGAATCCCCGGCACCTTGTCGATACGGGGTGCACGGGCTTTTTACCTATTTTCAGTATACCGCGGCCTTGTAAAGCTCCCAAGCACCGTTTTGTAAAATGCAGGTAAAACGGAACAAAAAGGGCCCTCGGCCGTTTACCGGTCGGGGGCTGGGACGGATGCGGCCGACGGCACCCGGAACCGAGGTTGCTTCAGGAACCGAAACCGTCCGAGGCGGAGGCTCCGCAGAAAAAGGCTTCGGCCTGCTCCAAAATGGCCTTGTCGTTGCGGTGGCCGACGGTACGCAGCGCCTCCGCATACGGCAGCAGGCGGTATTCGCTGATTTCAAAGGCGGGGCAGATGACGGCGTTTTCGTCAAACCGGGCCAGAAACAGCACCACCTGCTTCTGCACATGCGGCCGGCAGAGGTAGCGGTTGACCTCCCGGAAGCCGGACAGGAAGCGCACACTGCCGAGCCCCGTTTCCTCCCGGATCTCCCGGCGCGCGGTTTCGTGTTCGTTTTCGGTTCCCTCGATGTGCCCCTTCGGAAAGCCGTAGTAGCCGGAACGGTTGCGGACAAGCAGATACAGCCGCTGCCCGCCGCACTCGGTAAACAGCACGGCTCCGCAGCTTTTTTCATAGTGGCAATTCAGCGTCGCCGTATCCCATTCGGCCGGAAGTGCTCTCCGCAGCTCCGGCTCGCAGGGGCGGAGCCTCCGCGGAGAAACAATCCACAGCTCCCGTCCGCCCTCGGGTGCAGCCGTGGCCACGACCGTTCCCGTAAACCGGCGCACGGACGGCCCGGCACCGTAAAGACAGGCACTTTGCGGGATACCTCCCTTTTGATGATAGCCGCGCACGGTGCCGCATCGCATGGAACCGACGGTGGCGGTGGGATCCGTCACGGTCACGGTTACGGTTTTTCCGAGCATGGACATGGCGCCGCCTCCTGACTGCCGGCCCGCGCCGGCTTCTGATATTCTGTTTCTTAGTATAGCATTTTTCGACAGAGAATGTAAAGAGTTTTCGGAAAGATGACCGAAAAATCTTAAAAATTGAGCGGGCTCCGCCGGGCCGGGGAAAACGGCGGAAATTTTGCGCGCCGACCCTTGACAAAGAGGCGGAAATCTGCTATAATGCGTTGTAAAGTTCGATGACTTTACAATCAAATATTCCGAGGGGGAGGGGTTTTCGTGTCGAAAAACATGGAAGTGGCATTTCTGTTTGACTTTTACGGCGATATGCTGACGGAAAAGCAGCGCGATATGATCGAGCTGTACTATAACGACGACCTTTCGCTGTCGGAAATTGCGGAAAATGAGGGGATTACCCGTCAGGGGGTTCGCGATTCCATCAAACGGGCGGAAAATCAGCTGCTGGAGATGGAGGAGAAGCTCTCCCTGGCGCAGCGCTTCTGTAAGATCCGCGACGGCATGGAGGAGATTGTCCGTGCGGCGGAGGACATTGCAAGGTACAACCGGAACGGTGCCGCCTCCCGTGAGATTGGGGAATGTGCGGAAAAGATTGCCGCGCTGGCGCAGCAGCTGGCCGGAGAGGAAAACTGACGGATTACACGGGAAGGCGGGGTGAACGCTATGGCATTTGAAGGACTTTCCGAAAAATTGGCGGCATCGTTTAAAAAGCTGCGTTCACGCGGCAAGCTGACGGAGGCGGACGTGCGGGACGCGATGCGTGAGGTGCGCATGGCGCTGCTGGAGGCGGACGTCAACTATAAGGTTGCCAAGGATTTTACCAATACCGTGACCGAGCGGGCGGTCGGGGCCAAGGTGATGGAGAGCCTGACGCCGGCGCAGATGGTCATTAAAATTGTCAACGAGGAGCTGACCGCTCTGATGGGCGGGGAGGCGGTGCCGCTGGCGCGCACCAACCGTCCGCCGTGCATTCTTCTGATGTGCGGTCTGCAGGGCTCCGGCAAGACGACGCATTCCGCCAAGCTGGCCAAATGGCTGAAGGGGCAGGGGCACCGCCCGCTGCTGGTGGCGTGCGACGTATACCGTCCCGCTGCCATCGATCAGCTGAAGGTGGTCGGTGAAAAGGCGGGAGTGCCCGTCTTTGAGCGGGGACAGGGCGACCCGGTGAAGATTGCCAAGGAGGCGGTGGCCCACGCGCGGGATCACGGCAACGACTACGTGATTCTGGATACCGCGGGACGGCTGCATATCGACGAGCAGCTGATGGATGAGCTCTGCCGGATCAAGCAGACCGTGGAGCCGCAGGAGATTCTGTTGGTGGTTGACTCCATGACCGGACAGGATGCCGTGAATGTGGCTGCGGCGTTTCATGAGGCTCTCGGTATCACCGGCGTCATTCTGACCAAGCTCGACGGCGATACCCGCGGCGGTGCGGCTCTCTCGGTACGCGCCGTGACCGGACAGCCGATTAAGTTTGCGGGTATGGGCGAAAAGCTCGACGATCTGGAGGTATTCCACCCGGCGCGTATGGCCTCGCGAATCCTCGGCATGGGAGATATGCTTTCGCTGATTGAAAAGGCCGAGCAGCAGGTCAACGAGCGGCAGGCGCAGGAGATGGCGCAGAAGCTGCAGCAGGGCAAGTTCGACATGAACGACCTGCTGGACCAGTTCCGCCAGATCCGCAAGATGGGAAATCTGAAGGAGATGCTCGGTATGATCCCCGGGGTCGGCCGTCAGATCAAGGATCTGGATATCGACGAGCGGCAGTTCGCACGTACGGAGGCCATCATTCTGTCGATGACCGCGGAGGAACGCACCAGGCCGGAGATTATCAACCCCTCCCGCAAGCGGCGCATTGCCGCGGGCTGCGGGATGCGGGTGGAGGATGTCAACCGCCTGCTGAAGCAATACGATTCCATGAAGCAGCTCATGAAGCGGATGCGCGGAATGGGCGGCAAAAAGGGAATGCGCGGAATGCCGATGATGCCGCGCGGCGGCAATATGCCGTTCGGACTCGGGTGATTCCCGTTCGGTGAGAAAACAGGGTATTCGGCCGATGCCGTCCGATCGGGGGCGGAGGCCTGAACCAAATAGATTGTGTATTTTTTGAATTCTTTGGAGGTAATTGGGTATGGCAGTAAAAATCAGACTGCGCCGTATGGGCGCGAAGAAGGCTCCGGTGTATCGCATTGTGGTGGCGGATTCCCGCTATCCGCGTGACGGCCGCTTCATCGAGGAAATCGGGTTCTACAACCCGCTGCAGACTCCCGTTGAGCTGCGTGTGGATACCGAGAAGGCGCAGAAGTGGATTGCCAACGGTGCGCAGCCGACCGATACGGTGAAGGCACTGCTGAAAAAGGCCGGCGTTTGAGCCGCGGAGAGACCGCTATGAAGGATTTGCTGACAATGATTGCCAGAGGCCTTGTCGAGGAGCCGGATGCCGTGACAGTGGTGCAGGATGAACCGACCGAGGACGGAACGGTGGTGCTGCATCTGCACGTGGCGGAGGGCGACATGGGCCGCGTGATCGGCAAGCAGGGGCGGATTGCCAAGGCCATCCGGACCGTAGTGCGTGCCGCTGCAACGCGGAAGGACGTCAAGGTTACGGTGGAAATCGACTGAAACTGAGAGACCCGCGGCTGTGCCGCGGGTCTCTCAGAC
>URYX01000004.1 GCA_900552225.1 uncultured Oscillospiraceae bacterium
CCAGCATACCGTTGGCCGTCAGATGCTCCGGCAGATCCAGCTGCCGCAGCAGGGCCTGCTCCCGCGGCGTCAGGAACACGGTTGCGGCGGGAATGCCGCGCTGCTCCGCCCTTGTCAGCCGTTCACAGGCCTGTGCCAGCAGCAGGCGCTCTCCTTCGTCGTCCGTCAGGGCGGCAATCTGTTTCTTTCGGTCCATTGCTGTTTCCTCCGGGAAGGGAATCGCCTTGACTCCCTCTTATGCTTCACCGCCCGATATGGCGGAAAAAATGCAGAATGATGACGCAAAATCCAATTGTTTGCAATTTTGACAGGCAGAGCATACCACACGGCGCGGAAAAACGCAAGTCCGGCTTTCTGCTCTGCAAAACCGACTTTGCCGCAGACAAGAGCTGTCCACGACTCGCGGACAGGGAAGCGTGAAAAACCGGCGCCCCAACGGGACGCCGGTTCTGGCTTGCAGGTAAGATCAGCCGTTCTCGCGCATCTTTGCGAAGCACTCGCTGCAGTAGACCGGACGATCGGTCTTCGGCTCGAAGGGAACACGAGCTTCGCCGCCGCAGTTGGCGCAGACAGCAGTGAAGTACTCTCTCGGGCTGCGGGCAGCATTCTTGCGAGCGTCACGGCAGGCCTTGCAGCGCTGGGGCTCATTCTGGAAGCCTCTCTCCGCGTAGAACTCCTGCTCACCGGCGGTGAACACGAATTCGGCGCCGCATTCCTTGCAAATGAGAGTCTTGTCTTCGTACATGATGTAACCTCGCTTTATAAGATAAATGAATTTGCCCCGCGTCGGAGTTTGACCGACACCTTTGAAAACCAACGCTCTGTTTAAGCTACCGAGACATATATGACCGGGCGGCGTTCCGCCGGGTGTACCAAAGAAAATCAGGGGGACAGCTTGCGGCGAATACGCTGCAGAGCATTGTCCACCGTCTTGCTGCCGATATGCAGCGTTTCCGCAATTTCGCGGTAGGAGTAGCCGCCCATGTGACAACGCAACACCTCATATTCCAGAGGGGTCAGCAGAAGGCGCAGACGCTTGTCCAGCTCGCGTTCATCGTCCTGAGCCAGCACTACCTGCTCCGGGTCGGAGACCTCTCCGATTGGAGAACCGTCACCGAATTCCGCTTCCTCCTCCAGCGACAGCTCCGCGCAGGAGCGTCCGCTGCGGCGAAGAAATGAGAGCATCCGGCGGCGCGCGCAGATATAGGCATAGGTTCGGAAGGAGGCCCCGTTGGCTTCGTCAAAGCTGCGCACGGCGCTGAGCAGGCCGAGCAACCCCTCCTGCTCCAAATCCTCCTGAGCACATCCGCTGGCCCGGAACTGCGCCGCCATGTGGCGAAGCAGAGGCCCGTAATGAACGGCGAGCCGCGCAAAGGCTTCCTCCGATCCGGCCCTGGCCTCGGACAGCCACGCATTCTCTGCTGTTGTTGATCCTTCGGCCGATCCGCCGCTGCCGTACAGGCTCAAAATACCATCATCTCCCGGAATCATATTAACTATACAATTTATTTTTGAAAAAGTCAATAGTTTTTTACGTGCATTTATGAAAATTGTTAAAAAATATAAAACGACTTATGTCGAAATATAGGTTTTAAATAGAAAACTGTCATTTCTTGAAAAAACCTCCTGCAAAAAATGTCGGAATCGATAAGAAAAAGGTGTTTACAGAGGAAAGACAGGTACAGGACTTACGGAAAAGGAAAGCCAAAATGAAAAGGCGTGTGTCTCGGGGGACGTATACGGCAGAGAAAAGGCAGACGGAAGTGTGTCCCGGGGCGGGCCCGCAGCAGGGGGCAGAAAAGTCCGGCCAACAAAAAGGCCGCCCGGGGATGAACCGTCGGGCGGCAGAGGAGAGCGCGGGAAAGGCACGGAGTGCAGGCGGGTGCCTGCGGGTCGGAAGTTGACTGAATACCTTACGTCAGTAGCTCAAAGGAGGAAAATGTGGCGGTCAGATGCAGCGAGGGGATGGACAGCGACAGCAGGTAGCCGGTTTCCGGGTCGGAGGTCAGCGTAAAGTCTCCCGAGGCCCCGTGACCCGCGGTGCGGCAGCGGCCCTCGTCATCATAGGCACCGGGGACGCTGCCGGTGGCGGCGTCCAGACTGCTGAGCAGGGCCTTTCCGAATCCGGAGGCGGGAAGTGCCTCCGGGTCGATGCCGAAGGAGAGGCCGTGCAGCTTGACGGTGGCGGTTTCTCCGTCCCAGCGGAGCTGCATGCCGCGCAGCGTTTCCGGCTGCGTCAGCTCCAGGGTGAGCATACCGGCGGTCTCCCGCGTCAGCTCTCCCTCAGCGGTCAGGGAGTCGCAGGTGATGACCGTGTGACAGCGAAAGCCGTTGACAGTCGGCGGCTTAGTTTCCTGCTTTCCGCAGGCGGACAGCAAAAAAAGCAGCCCGACGGCTATCAGGCTGCTCTGTATACGAAATTGACGCATCATGACCCCACCTTATTCGAAAACTGAAAACAGTTCTCCGAAGCAGCGGAGCATATCCGAGGGAAGCATGGCGTGCTGTGACCACTGCGCCGCGGCCAGCTCTCCGGCGCGCCCGTGCAGATAGACACCGCACATGGCGGCGTCGCGCAGGTCCATTCCCTGGGCTGCAAAGGACGCGATCATGCCGGCCAGCACATCGCCGCTGCCTCCTGTCGCCATACCGGGGGTGCCGGTCGGATTGCACAGGAGCGCTTCCTCCGGGGCGGCAATCAGCGTGCGGTGCCCTTTCAGGACCACGACGGCACCGGTCTGCCGGGCCAGCTGCTGCGCAGCCCCGATCCGGTCGGCCTGGATGTCGGCCACCGGGCAGCGGAGCAGGCGCGCGGCCTCGCCGGGATGCGGCGTCAGGCAGAGTGCGGAAACTGTTTTCAAGGTATCTATATGCCGAGAAAACAGATTTATACCGTCTGCGTCCAAAATTACCGGGATTTTGGTTTCCGGCAGCAGCTGCAGCAGCAGTTCCTCCGTTTCGGACTCGACGCCGAGCCCGCAGCCGCACAGGAAAGCGGTGGATTTCGCCAGGACAGTCCGCAGGAGGGGCAGGGCCTCGCGGGAGACACGTCCCCGCGCCGTTTCGGGCAGGGGCAGACAGACCGCCTCCGGCAGGCGTGCGGTCAGCATCGGATACACCGATCGCGGCAGCGCCGCAGTCAGCAGTCCCGCCCCGCAGCGCAGCGCGGCTTCTCCCGCCAGCATGGCGGCACCGACCATGCCGTAGCAGCCGCAGAGCGACAGGACATGGCCGTAGGTACCCTTGTGGCTGTCGGCAGCCCGCTTGGGAAAGCAGCGCCGCACCGTCTCGGGGGAAATGGTAAGGGTGCTCAGAGCCATGTGATCTCCACGCCGGCCTCGCGGCACTTCTGCTGAAGCTCGCGCTGCATCGGCACCGTTAGGCCCTCATATAGGGCGTTCATGGTGCGGTCGTTCGGCTGAATCAGCACGCGCGTATTGCCGTTTTTCTTGCTGTGGTAGTTGACGCACCAGGTGGCCTCTGCGCGGGAGGGGGCAGCCACGACCTCGCGGTCGATCGGACGGGTCAGCTCAGCCGGTGTGCAGGGGAGAATGGCGTCGATTTTACGGGCCGGCACCTGTACGATGCGCTTCCGGCGGCGTTTGCCGGTAATCTGGTCGATGTCCAGCTCACCCTCGTAGACGCTGTATTCAAACTCAATATACTGCGTCTTGGTGAGCCATACGGCCAGCCAGGTGAGCCCGCCGACGGCCATCAGCCACAGCATCAGGTGCGTGATGGTCAGTACGCCTCCGGTGGTCTTGGCGAGCAGCATAATCAGCAGCATCGCCACAAATGCCAATACAATGGCACCGCTCCAGATGAGGGTGATGAGCATCCACTCACGTCCCTCTTTCCTTTTGCGGATCAGCTGTTCCACAAATGTCAAGGTCAATTCCTCCTTTATTTCGGTACCTGCCGCAGCAGGCAAATCCGCTTGGGGTAGTCCGGCATCACGCGCGCAATTTCCCGGTAGAACTCCGAACCGTGGTTTTTGTGCCGGATGTGCGCCAGCTCGTGCACGACGACGTATTCCACCGCGGCGGGCGGATAGGCCATCAGACGCCAGGAAAAGCACAGGGAGTTTTTGGCGCTGCAGCTGCCGAAGCGCGTGCGCGCGCCGGTGATGCGCAGGCCGGTCGGGGTGACGCCCATGCGGCGTCCGTAATCCGCCAGAAGCGGCGGCAGCTCCCGTGCCGCGCGGGAGCACAGCTCTTCCTCGCGCTGCGCAAGGTCTTTGTCAAGGCGCGCCGTTTCGGCGGCCCGTGCCGTCTGGCGGGCAATCCAGTCGCGATGCGCCGCGACAAAGCGATCAATTTCCCGCACCGGGGTGTGCAGAGGGGCCCGCACCAGCGCCTCCGCCTCACGTGTAACGGTCAGCGACAGGGTTTTGCGCCGTGTGCGGATCAGACGGTAGGCGGGGGCGACCTCCGGCTCTCGCAGGCTTTCAGACATGGCCTCTGCCTCCTTTTTACAGTATACCAAGCCCTGCCGGGCAACATATCAATTTTTTGTAAATTTCTTTTAGAAAAGGGACTATAATCCCTCAAACTGTGCCTGATACAGCGAGGCGTACAGGCCGCCGGCCCGAAGCAGCGCGGCGTGGGTGCCCCGTTCCTCCACGCCGTGCTCTGTCAGAACGACGATTTCGCCGGCGTGACGGACGGTGGACAGGCGGTGCGCCACGACCAGCGTGGTGCGGCCGCGGCACAGCTCACTGAGCGAGGCCTGTATCAAGGCCTCCGTGGCGTTGTCGAGCGCCGACGTGGCCTCGTCCAGAATCAGGATCGGGGGATTTTTCAAAAAGACGCGGGCAATGGACAGGCGCTGCTTCTGCCCGCCGGACAGCTTGATGCCGCGTTCTCCGACGTAGGTCTGATACCCGTCTTTGAGGCTCAGGATGAAGTCGTGGATATTGGCCCGCTTGGCGGCCTCGACGATGGCGGCGTCATCCGCCTCCGGGTTGCCGTAGGCAATGTTGTCCCGGATGGTGCCGGTAAAGAGGAACACCTCCTGCTGCACGATGCCGATGGCGCGGCGCAGCGAGTCCAGCGTCACCTGACGCGTGTCCTGCCCGTCGATCAGAATCCGGCCGCCGGTCAGCTCGTAAAAGCGCGGCAGCAGATGGCACAGCGTGGTCTTGCCGCCGCCCGACGGGCCGACCAGAGCCACGGTTTCACCGGCGGAAACGGTGAGGGACAGATGCGTCAGCACCTCGCCGCCCTCTCCGTAGCGGAAGCTGACATCCTCAAAACGCACCTCACCGCCCCGGGGCACCAGGATGCCGGCCCCCTGCGTCTCCGCTTCCGGGGGCTCATCCAGGATTTCCAGAAAGCGGTCAAATCCCGTCATTCCCTGCTGAAACATCTCGGAAAACTGCGTCAGGCGGCGAATCGGCGTCAGGAATAGGCTGATGTACAGCGTAAAGGTGACAAAATCGGCAATGTCCATGCCGAAAAACGAGGTCGGATTCACCGAGCGGCAATAGACCGCCCATCCGCCGGCCAGCAGGATGACCACGTTGATTAGGTCGGTGGAAAAGGCCATGCCGGAGAAGAAGCGCCCCATTACCCGGTAGGAGTCCTCGCGGCTGCGTTCATAGGAGAGGTTGGCACGCTCGAATTTCTGCAGCTCGTAATCGGCTCCGGTAAAGGCCTTGGAGACGCGGATACCGGCAATGGAGTTTTCCAGCTCCGCATTGACCTCCGCAATCTCGCGGCGTGTACGGGTAAAAGCCTCCCGCATCTGCCGGCGCATATACACCGTAAAGCAGAGAATCAGCGGGATACAGAGAAACACGATCACGGTCAGCAGCCCGTTGATGGGGAACAGCAGCACGAAGGAGCCGACCAGCATGACCGCCGAGAGGAACAGATCCTCCGGCCCGTGGTGGGCCAGCTCGGACACATCCTGCAGGTCGTTGACGATGCGGGACATGATCTTGCCGGATTTGTGGTTGTCGAAATAGGAAAACGGCAGGGTCTGCAGATGGGCAAAGACCTCGCGTCGCATCTGCGCCTGCATGCGCACGCCGACAATGTGGCCGTAGTACTGTACCACATAGTTTAAAAACAGCTTGGCAATATAGAGACACAGCAGAAAGCCCGCCCACAGAATCAGCGACCGGATGGCTCCGTTCGGGATATAGACATTCAGAATACGGCGTGTGATCATGGGGTAAACCAGATCACACGCCGCAGCCAGAAACGAACAGGTCATATCCAAAGCGAACAGCCCGCGATGCGGCCGGTAATACGCGGCAAAGCGACGAAGGCGATTCATGCTCAGCGGATGACCGTGCCCGTGGTGCCGGGTACGGCACAGGCGGCATTGGATTCGTCGGTGTCGATGTGCATGGCGAGCGCATACTTTTCGCTGACGCGCACGACCACGTCCCCGAATACGGTTGCGCGGCCGTTGCTGTCAATGGCTACCTTGACGATGTCTTTGTCCTTGACGCCGAATTCTGCCGCATCGGCCGGGGTCATATGGATATGGCGCTTGGCGGCGATGACGCCCTCCTTCAGCTCCACCTCGCCCTTGGGACCGACCAGACGGCAGGCACCCGAGCCGGCGATATCGCCCGACTCACGGATCGGGGCCGCGATGCCGATGGAGCGGGCATCCGTCAGCGACAGCTCGACCTGCGTTTCCGGACGCACGGGTCCGAGCACGGAGACGCCGGCAATGGTCTTTTTGGGGCCGACCACATCGACGCGCTCCTCGCAGGCGTACTGGCCGGGCTGGGACAGCATCTTCTTGACGGTCAGCTCATAGCCGGGGCCGAACAGCGTCTCCAGATCGGCGGGGGACAGGTGTACATGACGGGCGGAGGTTTCCACCAAAACCTGATGGGACATAGTATAAGCACATCCTTTGAGTTTTCGGCACCGCGGTGTCGAAATATTTAGTCTACGCTGAAATTGTACCGCAAAACCGTTGTCTTTTCAAGTGTAAATATGCTATAATCAGAGAGAATTCCGAAAAAATATAAAAACAGGGAGGCACGACTTCGGATGGATATACAGGCTTGGGAATCCTTGGAGACGCGCTGTCATGCCTGCCGGGCATGCGGGCTGTGTGAAACAAGGCATCATGTGGTGGTCGGAACCGGCGTGCGGGATGCCGAGGTGCTGTTCATCGGAGAGGGTCCCGGGGAAAACGAGGATCTGCAGGGAGAACCGTTTGTCGGCCGCGGAGGGCAGCTGCTCGATCTGGCGCTGACGGCTGTGGGGCTGTCCCGCCGTCATAACATCTATATTGCCAATATGGTCAAATGCCGCCCGCCGAAAAACCGCGATCCGCTGCCGGAGGAGCAGGAGGCGTGCATCGGCTGGCTGAAGGAGCAGGTACGGCTGCTGCAGCCGAAGATCATCGTCTGCCTCGGCCGTGTGGCGGCCTGCCGCGTGATTGATCCGCAGTTTAAGGTGACCCGCCAGCACGGGGAGTTTACCCTGGTCAACGGGATATGGCGGATGGGAACGCTCCATCCGGCGGCCGTGCTGCGCGATCCGCGCAAAAAGGGCGAGTGGTTTGCGGATTTTGTGAAGCTGCGCGATAAAATTGCCGAGGTGTGCACCCATACCGAGCCGGTGCTTCCGGAATAACGCAAAAGGCCGCATGGCCTGCGGCTGCTGTGGGTCATGCGGCGGCTTTTAAGAGGGGTGGGGCGGTTCAGTCCTCCACGGGCACTATGGAGGAGAACAGGGCCAGATGCCGCGCGGTCAGCGCCTTGTCGATGTGCAGGCTGCCGAAGAACCAGCGCCGGAAGGTGACCTGCTCCTCGATACGGTTGAAATACACATGCAGTCCGCCGAGGCGCATTTCGCGGCCGCGGCGGGTCAGATATCCGCTCATTTTTCCGGAGGGACAGTGGGTGAGGATATAGTCCACGCGGTTGTCGTGCTCCTTCAGGGTCTGCCATCCGTGGAGCATCTCCTCACCCGAGGGCATGGCACAGTCAAAATCGGTGCCGCTGGCCTCGCGGATACCGGCATCCTCCTCTTCCTCTCCGCCGCCGAAGGCGAAGAAGGTATGTCCCTCAATGGTGTAGCATTCACCGCGCAGCAGGTGATGGATGCGGTCGGTGACGGTCTGGGCCCGGCCGCCGTTCCACTCCTCGACGGGATAGCGCTCAAGCAGATCGTAGTTTTCGTGAATGCCGTCTACAAAGGCAATGTCGAAGGGAAGACGGGACAGCTTTTTGAGCGCCGTCTCATCGCGCTTGTCGCCGTACCAGATAAAGCCGAAATCTCCGCAGATGAGCAGGACATCTCCCTTTTTCAGGCGGCGCACCGCGCGCCCGGTCAAACGGCTGATGTCGCCGTGCGTATCTCCCGTCACATATACCATAGCTGCTGCCCCTCTCCGGCCGGGTCTGCGGCCCGTGCCTTCCGTAATCCGCCTTTTATTATACGCGATAGAATGGAGTTTGTCTATGAAAATGCGTCAAATTTTACGCCGGTGTGAGATTCTCCTGACGGTCGGGGCCCTCATGGCGTGCCCGCTGTCGTCCGGGGCCTCCTATTCGCTGCCCTCCTCCGTCGAGCTGACGGCGCAGGCGGCGCTGATTGCGTATCTGGAGCCGACCGTTACGGGGGCGGAGGAGGCGGTCAACGGCCGCGATATGCTGCTGTATGAAAAGGAGCCCGACCGGGAGCTGGATCCGGCGGCAACGGTGCGGATTCTGGTCGGACTGTACGCCATGCGGCTGATCGAGGAGAACGGGGTGGATATCGATCAGGCGACGGGCACCTATACCGATACGCTGGAGCAAAACCATATCTGGGGAACGGGGCTTTCGCTGGCCAACATGGAGATCGGAGAGACCTGGACCGTGCGTGACCTGCTGTCGGTGTCCATGATTCAGACGGCTGCCGATGCCTGTGTCACGCTGGCGCAGGCGCTGTCGGGCAGCGTGGATCTGTTTGTGCTGGGGATGAACCGGTATGCGGAGGAAATCGGCTGCACGCACAGCCACTTTGTCAATGTGCACGGGCTGGACGATCCCCGCCAGTACACCACCGTGCGGGATATGTACCGCATCCTGCGCTATGCCCTGGAATATCCGCTGCTTTCGCAGATGCTGGGAGCGTCGGAATATACCGTGACTCCCGTGAGCGGGGGCAGTGAGCGTTCCTGGGAAAATACCAATTATATGCTGCGCGGCTCCTCGGATTATTATGCGCCGCTGGTGCTCGGGAAAACCGGAGTCAGCGAGACGGACGGGGCTTCCCTGGCCTCGGTGGCGGAATCGGACGGATACCGCTATCTGGCCGTGGTGCTCGGCTGCCCGGCCGACGAAGGCGGGAGTCACTATGCAAACTCCCGCAAGCTGTATCAGTGGGCCTTCGGAAATTTCGAGATCAAGACCGTGCTGGCCAAGAATCAGCCGGTGGACCGGCTGCCGGTGTCGCTGGCGTGGAACATCGACAGCGTCACGCTCTGTGCCAAGGAGTCTCTGTCCTGCCTGGTGGCGGATGAGGTGGATATCAGCGGAATCCGCACGGTGGTGATTCCGCTGCAGGAGAGCCTGGAGGCTCCGGTGGAAAAGGGGACGGTGCTCGGCAAGGTGGAGCTGTATCTGCGCCTGGACGAGAAAATCGGTGAGGTGGAGCTTGTAGCGGGTGAAACCGTCTCCCGCAGTGAGATTCTCTATGTGTGGAAGCAGATCGCGGATTTCTTTGCCTCCCCCTGGTTTTGGATGATTGCGGGGATTCTGCTGCTGCTTTTGGCGGGGTATGTGCTGCTGGCCATTCTGCATAACCGCGAAAAGAAGCGGCGGGTCAACCGCCGCCCGCGGCAGTATAAGCCGATGAAATAGAAAGTCCGGCGGGCTTGGAATGTCCTGCCGATAAACGGGAAAACGTATCTTGCAAAAATGGGAGGCCGCGGTATTTGCCGTGGCCTTTGCTGCAAAAAACTTTTCTTGGAATGCAATAAACCGGGGAGTTTCTGCATTTCCCATATGACAGGAGAATGAAAGGCTATGCAAAGTATACGGAACGTGACAACCAAACAACGGGAGACGGAGAAGGTGCGGACGACGGAGCAGCTGCTTTCGGGGGTGGCCGCCGGTGACCGCACCGCGCTGGAGGAGCTGTACTGCCATACCCGAACGGCAGTATACGGTCTGGCGCTTTCCTATCTCGGAAATGCACAGGATGCGCAGGACCTGACGCAGGATGTATTTGTACGGGTGTGGGACTGTGCGGAGCAATACCGTCCGACAGGCTCGGCAATGGGATGGCTGCTGACGGTATGCCGCAATCTTTGTCGGATGCGGCTGCGCAGCAACAGCCGATATGCGGGACTCAGCGAGGAGGAATGGAACGCGATTCCCGCACAAGAGGTCGGGCTCAGTACGGAGGAACGTGCCATTTTGCAAAAAGCACTGGCCAAGCTTGGCGGGGAGGAACGGAGAATTGTGCTGCTGCATGCGGTTGCCGGGCTGAAGCATCGGGAAATTGCAGCACTGACGGAGCTTCCGCTGCCGACGGTCCTGTCAAAATATCACAGAGCGCTCAGAAAAATGCGGACAGAACTGGAAGGAGAGGATATCCGATGACGAATCGATCTATGGAGCGGCGACTGGCCGATGCCGTGAACAAAACGGCGCCGCAAAATGCAGATGGAGTTCTTTCCCGCTGTCAGGAGAGAAAGGGGACGATAACGGTTATGACGGAAAAGAGATTGGCGCGGCGGTGGATGGGCTTGGCGGCGGCCTGCCTGGCCGTGATACTTTTGGGAGGCGGCGGATGGCTGTATCGGGAGGAGCATACGGCGGTGTCCGTGGTTTCTCTGGACGTGAACCCCAGTATTGAGCTGAAGGTAAACCGGAAAGAACGGGTGCTGTCCTGCGCACCGATGAACGGGGATGCCGAGGAGGTACTGGCGGATATGGGAAACGGAGAGGACCTGAAGGGGGCTAAGCTCGAGGTGGCGGTGAACGCCATTGTGGGCGGCTTTGTACGCAAGGGCTACCTGGATAAAATTTCGTCTGCACTGATGATTTCGGTAGAGGACCGGAATCAGACACGGGCAAACAAGCTGCAGAGGGAATTGACAGAAATGGTGGACGGCATCCTGCAAAGCAGAGAGCTGAGGGTAGCCGTGCTGACACAGACGGTACCGCAGGATACGGCGCTGGAGAAGCAAGCACAGGAATATCACATTTCCACCGGTAAGGCCGCTTTGATCCGGCGCATTTTGGAACTGAACAGCAATTTGGATTTTGCAGGCCTGGCAGAGCTTTCTATCGGAGAATTGAAGGATCTTTTCAAGACGGGAGCGCCGGGAATGCCGATCGGAACGGAACGGGCCGGAGCCATTGCTTTAGAGGAATACCGGAAGGCAACCTCGGATTCTTTGCGGCGCTGCGAGGTGGATGCAGAGCTGGATGATCGCCCTGCCCATTATCAGGTGGAGATTGTCAGCCAAAGCGGTGAGGAATTTGAATATGTGGTGGATGCCTATACCGGTCAAATTCTGAAAACGGAGCGTGAGCCGGCCGACGATGACGATCTCCAGACGACGCAGCCGGAACGACCTGCAGCGGATATCGGCTACAGCGGTGCCAAGGCGGCAGCACTCCGCCATGCGGGAATTGCAGAGGAGGCTGCTTTCGATTGGAAAATTGAGCCGGATGAGGAAGACGGAAGATGGGTGTATGAGGTGGAGTTCAAGGCGGGCGGTATGGAATATGAATATGTGGTGGATGCCGCCGACGGTACTGTACTGGACTTTGAAGCAGAGTATGATGATTAAAAAGCCGTAACAAAAAGCTGGGGCTGTCCGGTCGGACAGCCCCTTGCTCTTTATATGGGAGGATTGACCGCGCTTCGGGTGTCTTACTCGCACAGATCGGACAGGGAGAAGCGCAGCACCTTCTGAAGCTCCGTCAGGGTGGTCTCGATCTGATACCCGATCTTGCCGCCGCTGAACATCAGCGTTTCGCAGTTGGCAGCGCTGCTGTCGATGACGGTCGGAAACACCTTTTTCATGCCGATCGGGGAGCAGCCGCCGTGGATATAGCCGGTCAGAGGCAGCAGATCCTTGGATTTGAGCATTTCCACATTCTTTTCATGAACGGCGGCGGCCGCCTTTTTCAGGGAGAGCTCCCGGCAGACCGGTACCAAAAAGACGTAGTGGCCGCCGGATTTTCCGACCGTGACCAGTGTTTTGAATACATGCTCCGGGTCCTGCCCGAGTATCTGCGCCACCTCCGGGCCGCTGACGGCTTCGGTGCCGATGTAGCTGTGCAGCGTGAAGGCGAGGTGCTTTTGCTCCAGCAGACGGATGGCGTTGGTCTTTTCTTCGGCTTTTTTCATGGAAAATCCTCCGTTTCCGAAACGGTTGTACCGGACTTGTTTTGCCTACAGCAGCCACAGGGCCAGAATAGCGAACCACTCCCGCGCCCAGTAGCAGGGAAGCAACGGCAGCGGGGAGGCACAGGACAGGGCGGCGGTGTCTGTAAATCCGGCGGCTGCGGCGTAGCGGCCGGCGCGGTATTGATGGAATTCCTGTGTGACGATGACGATGGACGGAGACAGTCCGTTTTGCTCGATCAGCGCTCGCGAAAACAGAAGATTTTCGCGGGTGTTGGCGGAGGCTGCCTCCTCTGTAATGCGCTCCTCCGCAATGCCGAGGAAGATCAGATAGCGCTTCATGACGACGGCCTCGGGCAGCTGCTCGTCCAGTCCCTGTCCGCCGGAGACGATACAGTGGCTGGCCGGGTGCTCCTTTAAAAATACCGCCGCAGCCTTCAGCCGATCGGCCAGCATACGGCTGGGCTGATCGCCGTTCAGTCCGGCCCCGAGCACGACGACGGTGGCTCCGTCGTCGGCCGGGGTATCGGCAACGGCCCACAGCATGAGGCCGGACAGCACGGTACACAGACAGAGCCCGGCGCAGACGGCAATCAGCAGCATGGAACGCACGATGCGGCGCAGCCGCTTTGCGGAGCACCAATGCCACAGGGCTGCCGCCTGGCGGGGAAAGCCCCCGAGCATCAGTAAAACCGCTGACGCGCACAGCCAGAACAGCGAGCCGATGTTCAGCACACGGACGGTGAGCGGCAGCGCAAAGGCGGCAAAGCACAACACGCCGCCTGCAAGACAGGCGGCGCGTCCGATGGCATGGGCCGGCCTCTTCATCGGGTCAGCACGCGCACGCGAATGACGCCGTCGATGGCGCGGATCGCGGCAAGGCAGGCCTCGCTCGGGGTGCTGTTGATATCAAAGCCGCTGTAGGCATATTCCTTCCTGGAGCGGTTGACCATGGATTCGATGTTGTGGCTCTCGCCGGAGAGCACGGCGCTGATCTGAGCTACCATGTTCGGTACGTTGCGGTGCAGGATGCATACGCGGCAGTCGGTGGTCCACGGGCCCTTGACCTCCGGGTAGTTGACCGAATGGGTGATGTTGCCGTTTTCGAGGTAATCGATCAGCTCCTCGGCGGCCATCACGGCGCAGTTATCCTCGCTCTCGGGGGTGGAGGCGCCGAGATGGGGCAGCGCCACCACGTTCTCCACGCCGAGCATTTCCTCGGTCGGGAAATCGACCACGTAGGCGGCCACCTTGCCGGAGGACAGCGCCGCCTTCATGGCCTCGCTGTCCACAAGCTCTGCACGGGCAAAGTTCAGAATGCGCACGCCGTCCTTCATGCCGCTCAGTGCCTTTTCACCGATAAAGCCGCGGGTGCTGTCGGTCAGCGGGACATGGATGGAAATGTAGTCGCAATTCTGGTAGATCTGGTCGAAATCGGTGGCGTGGTGAATGCCGCTCGACAGCGCCCATGCGGCATCTACGGACAGGTAGGGATCAAAGCCGTAAACCTCCATGCCGAGCGAGCGGGCCGCATTGGCCACCAGGCCGCCGATGGCGCCGAGGCCGATGACACCGAGCTTCTTCCCCTTGATTTCGGGGCCGGCAAAGGCACTTTTGCCCTTTTCTACCAGCTTCGGTACGGCGGCTCCCTCCCCCTTCAGAGTCTGGACCCACGACAGGGCGGGCGCAATCTTCCGCGAGGCCAGCAGCAGTCCGCAGAGCACCAGCTCCTTGACGGCGTTGGCGTTGGCACCGGGGGTATTGAACACGACGATGCCCTGCTCGCTGCAGCGCTCCACCGGGATATTGTTGACGCCGGCGCCGGCCCGCGCGATGGCGCAAAGGCTCTCCGGCAACTCCATATCGTGCATGGCTGCCGAACGCACCAGCACACCCTCGGGCGCACCGACGGTGTCCCCGACCGTGTAGCGCGCCGGGTCAAACTGATCGGTGCCGCAGGCGGCAATTTTATTGAGGGTTAAAATTTCTTTCAAAATGCTTCTCTCCTTTGTAAGAGCCCGGGCTTAGCCGTGTGCCTTTTCAAAATCGCGCATGAACTCCACCAGCTTTTCCACGCCCTCGGTCGGCATGGCATTGTAGATGGAGGCACGCATGCCGCCGACGGTGCGGTGACCCTTCAGGTTGACAAATCCGGCCGCAGCGGCCTCCTTGACAAAGAGGGCATCCAGCTCCTCGTTGCCGGTGACGAACGGGACGTTCATCAGTGAGCGGTCCTCCGGCACGACAGTGCCGTGAAACAGCGAGGAGCCGTCCAAGAAGTCGTAGAGGATCTTCGCCTTGTGCTCATTGATGGCCTGCATGGCCTTCAGCCCGCCGACCTCGTTTTTCAGCCATTCGAGAACCAGCTTGGCGATGTAGATCGTATAGCAGGGCGGCGTGTTGTACATGGAGCCGTTGTCGGCGTGAATCTGATAGTTGAACATGGTCGGCGTGATGTTCTGCGGATGGCCGATCAGATCCTCACGCACGATGACCAGCGTCATGCCGGCCGGGGCCATGTTCTTCTGCGCGCCCGCATACAGCAGTCCGAAGCGGCTGACGTCGATCGGCTCGGACAGAATGCAGGACGAGATGTCCGCCACCAGCGGCACGTCGCCGGTTTCCGGCAGCGTATGGTACTTGGTGCCGTAGATGGTGTTGTTGAAGCAGATGTGGAAATAATCCGCGTCCTTTGTAAAGGTAGCGGGATCCAGCTTCGGAATGTAGCGGAAGGTCTGATCCTTGGAGGAGGCGACAATGTGTGCCTCGCCGTAGCGGGAGGCCTCCTGATAAGCCTTGTTGGCCCATTGGCCGGTGATGACGAAATCCGCCTTGCCGGAACCGGTCATGAGATTGAGAGGTACCATGGCAAACTGAGAGGAAGCGCCTCCCTGCAGGAACAGCACCTTGTAGCTGTCCGGAATGTCCATGATCTCGCGCAGCAGTGATTCACAGCCGCGGATGATGGCCTCGTAGGTCTTGGAGCGGTGGGACATCTCCATCACGGACTGTCCGCTTCCCTCATAATCCAGCATTTCCGCCGCGGCCTTGCGCAGCACACTTTCCGGCAGCATCGAGGGGCCTGCCGAAAAATTGTAAACTCTACCCATAGAACTCTCTCCTCCGATCTCTCCGGGAAATGTGGCCGCCGTGACGGGGCCTCTCCCGCAGGATATATAGTGTTATTTTAACGCATTACAGCAAAGAAGTCAAGACCGGATTCCAAAAAAGAGAGCGAAGGGAGGAGCTCTGTCTCCCCGTCTTCGACAAATCGGTGCCGTCCGGTAGAAAATCGGCTCCGGACGGTGCGGAAAATGCGCGCGGCCGCAAAAAAACCGTTGCAATTTGCCGGGGGATAGGGTATAATAGATAAACAAAGTCATTCGGCCGCACCCGCTTTTCGTGTGCGGCGATGCGGCGGCCGCCCCTCGGCGGCCGATGACAAATCCCCGGCGGCGTGTGTTGGGGCATACGGGTGGACGGGTCCTGTGCGACGGTGTGCCGTGAATCATGTCAGGCGGGGAACCGAGCAGCATTAAGCGGTGGCGGCCGTGTGCCGCAGGGAAGCCTGTTCGCCCGTATGCCCGAAAACACGCCGCTTATTTTATGTATATTCCCGGCTGACGGCGGAGGTGAACGACAGTGTATCAGGTGTTGTATCGGAAATGGAGACCGCGTACCTTTTCGGAGGTCGTAGGGCAGCCCTATGTGACCGCGGCGCTGAAAAACGAGGTGAGGACGGGACGCCTGGCCCATGCGTATCTGTTTGTCGGCTCGCGCGGAACGGGGAAAACCTCCTGCGCCAAGATTCTGGCCAAGGCCGTCAACTGCCTGCATCCCGTGGACGGTAATCCGTGCGGAGAATGTGAGATCTGTCGCGGCATCGATGACGGCTCGGTGCTCGACGTGATGGAGATGGATGCCGCCTCCAACAACGGCGTGGACTATATCCGGGAGCTGCGGGAGGAAGTGGCATATATGCCCTCCGTGGCCCGCTACCGGGTGTACATCATCGATGAGGTGCACATGATGACGGACAGTGCGTTCAATGCACTGCTCAAGACGCTGGAGGAGCCGCCGGAGCATGTCGTGTTTATTCTGGCGACGACCGAGCCGCACCGGATTCCCGCCACGATTCTTTCGCGCTGTCAGCGGTTTGACTTCGGCCGGATCCCGGCGGAGGACATTGCCGCCCGGCTCCGCGAGGTGGCGGAGCATGAGGAGTTTACGCTGACTGAGGACGCGGCGCTGCTGCTGGCGCGTCTGGCGGACGGCGGCATGCGCGACGCGCTGTCGCTGCTGGATCAGTGTGTTTCGCGGACGGACAACGTCACCGGAGATGTGGTGGCGGAGGCCACGGGACTGGCCGGACGGGAATATATGTATGAGCTGAGCGCGGCCATCCGTGACGGAAACGGCGGTGCGGCGCTGGAGCTGATCGACCGGCTGCACGGAGCCTCCAAGGATATGGAGCGGCTGTGCGCCGAAAGCCTGGATTTCTTCCGGCAGCTGATGCTGTGTCAGGCGGTCAGGGAGCCGGGGCGGCTGATGGCGCTGCCTGCGCCGGAGCTTGTGCGGCTGCAGCAGGAAAGCGCCCGGCTGTCCCCCGCGGCGGTGCTGCACTGTCTGGATGTGCTGCAGCGGACGATGGAGCGGATGCGCGGCAGCGGAAACCGGCGGCTGGAGATGGAGATGACGGCGCTGAAGCTGTGCACCCCGTCGCTCGATGCGGATGTGACGGCGCTGGCGCGGCGTGTGCAGGCCGTGGAGGATGCCGTGCGCAGCGGTGCGGCAATGCCGGCCGCGGCTGCCGCACTTGCGGTCCGAACGGCTGAGGCGGCCCCGAAGCCGGCACAGGTGATTCCTGTGGTGACGGTGCCTCCCGCCGAAGCGCCGGCGGCTCCGCGTGCCGAGGCGGCATCTGCGGCTCCGGCGGCGCCTGCACCTGCGGGCGCGGGCTTTGCGGCGGAAACGGAGACAGAGGTACCGTTTGACCGATGGAGTGAGGTGCTCAGCCGTTTGGCGGAGAGCTGCCCGCCGCTCTACGGAGTGCTGCTCGGCTCGACGGCCACGCTGCGCGGTGACCGCGTGCTGATTGCCACGGAAAACGAGATGTTCCGGACACTGGTCTCCCGCGACGGCAATAACCGGCTGCTGAGTGCGGCCATTCGCGCCGCCTGCGGACAGAGCTACCGCATCGGCCTCAAAAAGACGGCGGTCACGGCGGCTCCCCCGGCGGAGGATGCCCTGTCGGCTTTTCTGAGGGAGAGCCGCGAGAAGGGAATTGAAATTGAGGAACGGCGCTGACAGGCGCAGAGAACGGAAAGGACGGAGAGCAGATGAAGGCAAGATTACCGCAGGGGATGGGCGGCGGAGGAGGCAACATGCAGAGCATGCTGCGCCAGGCCCAGAAGATGCAGGAGGATATGGCGGCGCTTCAGGAGGAGCTGAACGCGCGTGAGTATACCGCGACGGCGGGAGGCGGTGCCGTCCGCGCGACGGTGGACGGGACGCACACGGTGCGTGCACTGACCATTCAGAAGGAAGTTGTGGATCCGGAGGATGCGGAAATGCTGGCGGATCTGGTCATGGCGGCGGTCAACGAGGCCATCCGTCAGGCCGTCAGCACCTCGGAGCAGGAGATGGGCAAGCTGACCGGCGGGCTGCACATGCCGGGCCTGTAAGCCGGAAGAAAGCTGCCGGTACCGGCAGGGAGGGAAACAGAGCCTATGGCTTCTATGGCGGCGCCGTTGGCGCGTTTGATTGAACAGCTGGAGCGGCTGCCGAGCATCGGGCATAAATCCGCGCAGCGGCTGGCCTTTTATATCCTGGGGCTGCCGCAGGAGGCAGCGGCGCAGCTGGTGGATGCCATTCGGGATGCCCGCGAAAAGATTCACGAATGCTCGGTTTGCTGCAATCTCACCGACGGGGAGACCTGCCCGGTGTGTGAGGACCCGACACGGGATCGGAGCAGCATCTGTGTGGTGGCGGACCCCCGGGACGTGTACGCTCTGGAACGCGCGCGGGAATATCACGGGCTCTACCATGTGCTGCACGGGAATTTATCCCCGATGGACGGCGTGGGACCGGATCAGCTCCGTATCAAGGAGCTGCTGCACCGTGTGGCGGAGGAACCGATCGAGGAGGTTATTATGGCCACGAATCCCACGGTGGAGGGCGAGGCCACGGCCATGTACCTCGGCAAGCTGCTTGCGCCGTTCGGCGTGAGGATCACGCGGCTGGCCTACGGGATTCCGGTGGGCGGCGATCTGGAGTATGCCGATGAAGTGACGCTGCGTCATTCGCTCGAAGGGCGCAGCCGGCTGCTGTGAGCAGCCGCAGGGAGAGGAGGGGCGCCGATGGGGGCGGCCGAGAACACCAAGACGATAGCCGTCAATAAAAAGGCGTTTCACGACTATTTTATTGAGGAAAGCATGGAGGCGGGCATCGAGCTGTGCGGCACGGAGGTCAAGGCGCTGCGTGCGGGCGGTGCAACGCTGAAGGATGCGTGGTGCTCCGTGGATGACGGAGAGATGTTCGTCTGCGGAATGCACATTTCCCCCTATGAGAAGGGCAATGTGTTCAACCGCGATCCGCTGCGGGTGCGGCGGCTGCTGATGCACAAGCGGGAAATCATGAGGCTGTTCGGTCTCATCAAGCAGCAGGGATATACCCTGATCCCGCTGTCGCTGTATTTCAAAGGCTCCCGCGTCAAGGTGCAGGTGGGGCTGTGCCGCGGCAAAAAGCTGTATGACCCGCCGCGATATGAGACGCGAGGCGGAACGCGCTCTCAAAGAGAGAAACAGCTGAACGGCGAAAAGCAAGACATCGGGTCCTGCTTTTTTGTCGGAAGGAAAACGGAAAGGATTTTTATGTCAAACGGATGGATGCACCGGCTCAGGCAAGGCCGCGGCCGTAATATGACCGAGGGCGGCATTTTTCGCAATCTGATACTGTTTGCCCTGCCGCTGCTGGCCGGCAATCTGTTCCAGCAGCTGTACAATATGGTCGATACCTGGGTGATCGGACAGACCGGAGAAAACGGAGCCTATGCCGCCGTCGGCAGTGTGGGGCCGATCGTGAATATCCTGATCGGTTTTTTCTCGGACTGTCCAGCGGGGCCGGCGTGGTAATCTCGCAGTATTTCGGAGCCGGCAACCGGAAAAAGGTGCAGGATACGGTACATACGGCCATGACCCTGACGCTCATTCTGTGTGTTGTGTTCACGGTGCTCGGCCTTTTGATGACGCCGCTGTTTCTGAATCTGATGCTGCATGCCGAGGGGGAGGGCGGAGACATCTACCCCTTTGCCAGGCAATATCTGACCATCTATTTTTCCGGAGTTTCCGGGCTGATGCTCTATAATATGGGCTCCGGCATTCTGCGCGCCATCGGGGATTCCCGCCGCCCGTTTTATTTTCTGCTGGCCTCGGCGGCCACCAATACGGCGCTTGACCTGCTGTTTGTGTTTGTCTGCGGCATGGGTGTAGAGGGTGTGGCGTATGCCACCGTCATTGCGCAGGCGCTGTCCGCCGTCCTGACGGTGGCAACGCTGCTGCGCAGCGACAGCTGGGTGCGCCTGGACGTGCGAAAGCTGCGCATACGGGCGGAGCTGCTGCATCAGATTGTCCGGATCGGGATTCCGGCGGCGCTGCAGATGGCCATTACGGCGTTTTCCAATGTGTTTGTGCAGTCGTATATTGCCGGGGTCAACGCCGACCGCACCTATTGCCTCGGCGGGTGGACGACCTATTCCAAGGTGGATCAGTTTATTTTTATGCCGATCCAGTCGCTGGCGCTGTCAGTCACCACCTTTGTGGGGCAGAATCTCGGCGTGGGGAATGTGCGGCGGGCCAGGCACGGGACCTATATGGCCTATGGGATGGCAACGGCCGCCACGGTACTGCTGGCGATTCCTGTGATGCTGTTTGCCCCGTCAATCGCGGCGTTGTTCAACGCCGATCCGCACGTGGTGGAATATGCCGCACTGCTGCTGCGCACGCTGACGCCGTTTTATCTGTGCAGCTGTGTCAATCAGGTGTTTTCCGCCTCCCTGCGCGGCGCGGGAAATTCCCGCGCGCCGATGGTCATCATGCTGCTCTCGTTTGTGGCTTTCCGACAGGTGTATCTGTGGACGGTGTCGCGGTATATCTCCAACGAAATTTTACCGATCGCCATGAGCTATCCCGCCGGCTGGATCTGCTGCTGCATTCTGACGCTGCTGTATTATCACCGTGTCGGACTCAGCAACCGGATGATGGTTCCGGCGGAAGCCGGAGAGCCTCAGGGAGAATGACAAAACGGGGAACGCCCCGACGGAAAAAGACCGGAGAGAAGCCTGTAAGCAGGGCTCTCTCCGGTCTTTTGCTTTGCGGCGCTATTCGGACGGCAGCGGTTTTTCCCAAAGAATTCCCCGGTAGCTTCCCTCCCGGCAGCGGCCGGCCGCGCGGTAGCCCTGCGCGGCGTAATACTGCTTCAGACGCTCGTTGTCCTCGGCACAGTCCAGCCGCATGGATCGTTGTCCGCGGGATACGGCCAGCCGCTCTGCAGCGGCCAGCATCCGCCGTCCCGTGCCGGGACAGCCCGGCGCGGTCACCAGATTGTGGACATAGCAGGTGGCGGCCGTTTCGCCGTCGTCCCAGCGGCTATCCTGTGTCAGCAGGACAACTGAGCCGGTGATCGGGGCCGCCGCTTCCTGCCACACATACAGTGTTCCGGCCGTGCAGCAGGACGCATAATAGGAGAGCGGGTACACCGACAGATACTCCGTGACATTCCACTGCCGGATGCCCTTCCGGTTCATCCAGTGTATCCGCTGTCGGTACAGCTCAAACACCGAAGGAACCTCATCCGGGGCGGCCCGACGCAGAGGTGAGCTCATCCGCTTCACTCCTTTCACCAATACGGCACGGACGGGCAGAAATCAAATGGCAGCAGGCCGGGTTTCCCTTTCGGGGAGGCCCGGCCTGCTTTCGTACAGAGAATGAAAATTACTTGCCGCGGCTGTACAGCTCACCGAGCCGCACGAGATGCTCGTAGCGGGTCTTGGCGTTCTGCTCGGCAATGGTAAACAACTTCTCGGCACGCTCCGGGAAGGAACGGGTCAGCGCGCTGTAGCGCACCTCGCCCATGATGAAGTCACGGTACGCGGCGGTCGGAGCCTTGCTGTCCAGCGTGAAGGAATCCTCCTTGCGCGGATCGAAGCGATACAGGTGCCAGTAACCGGCCTCCACCGCCTTCTTTTCCTCGGCCTGGGCCACGCCCATGCCGCCCTTGATTCCGTGGTTGATGCACGGCGCATAGGCGATGACGAGCGACGGTCCCGGATAGGCTTCCGCCTCCGCAATGGCCTTCAGACACTGATTCATGTCGGCGCCCATGGCAATCTGCGCGACATACACATAGCCGTAGCTCATGGCGATGGCGCCGAGATCCTTCTTCTTCACGGCCTTGCCGGCTGCGGCAAACTGAGCCACAGAGCCGGTCGGGGTGGCCTTGGAGGCCTGTCCGCCGGTGTTGGAATACACCTCGGTGTCGAACACGAGGACGTTGACATCCTCGTGGGAGGCCAGCACATGATCCACACCGCCGAAGCCGATGTCATAGGACCAGCCGTCGCCGCCGAACATCCAGAAGGACTTCTTGACGAGCATATCCTTGGCGGCCAGCACTTCATCGATCAGCGGCTTCTTCTCGCACCGGCAGGCAGCCGAGGCCTTTTCGAGCGCGGGAATCAGCTTGGCGGCGGCTGCCTTGGAGCCCTCGGCGTTGTCCTTGTTGGCCAGCCATTCGTTGGCGGCCTCGGTCAGACCCCATTCGGCCGGCGTCTCGGCCGCAGCCAGCTCGGTGAGCACATCCGCAACGCGGTTGCGGCGTGCGGTCACGCCGAGGAACATACCGTAGCCGTACTCGGCGTTGTCCTCAAACAGGGAGTTGGCCCAGGCCGGACCGTGGCCGTCCTTGTTGACGGTGTACGGCGTGGAGGGCGAGGAGCCGCCCCAGATGGAGGAGCATCCGGTGGCATTGGCAATATACATACGGTCACCGAACAGCTGGGTGACGAGCTTCGCATACGGAGTCTCGCCGCAGCCGGCGCACGCACCGGAGAACTCGAGCAGCGGCTGACGCAGCTGAGCACCCTTGACGGTGCTTGCCTTGAACTTCTCGGTCACGGCGGCATCCATTTCCTGCTTGACGCCGTAATCGAAGCCGGCCTGCTCACCGAGCGAATCCTCCAGCGGAATCATCGTGAGGGCCTTGTTGCCCTTCATGCCCGGGCAGACGTTGACGCAGGCTCCGCAGCCCGTGCAGTCGAGTGCGGATACGGTGATGCCGAACTGATAGCCGGCAAGACCGGTGGCGGGCTTCAGCTCCATGCCGGCCGGCGCATTCTTCGCCTGCTCCTCGTTGAGGACGACCGGACGGATGACCGCATGCGGACATACCATCGAGCAGAAGTTGCACTGGATGCAGTTCTGCGGATCCCACTTCGGCACATCCACCGCGATGCCGCGCTTCTCAAAGGCCGAGGAGCCGAGCGGCACGGTGCCGTCCGCGTTCTCCACGAAGGTGGAAACCGGGAGCGTATCACCCTTCTGCGCATTGATCGGAGCCAGGATGTTGTCGATATAGCCGCGGATTTCCTCACGGCCGCCGGTCAGCTTCATGGTCTTGGTCTCCTCAGAGGCATTCGCCCACTCCGCGGGAACCGCGATTTCGTGCACTTCCTGCATACCGGCATCGATGGCATCGTGGTTCATCTTGACGATCGCGTCGCCCTTCTTGGCGTAGGACTTGGTGGCTGCTTCCTTCATGAACCGGACCGCGTCCTCGGCCGGAATTACGCCGGAGAGCTTGAAGAAGGCCGCCTGCAGCACGGTGTTCGTGCGGTTGCCGAGCCCGAGCTTCTTGGCAATGTGAATGGCATCGATGGTGTACAGCTTGATGCCGTTCTTCGCAATATACTGCTTCATGTCAGCCGGCAGATGCTTGGTCAGGCCATCTACATCCCATGCGCAGTTGAGCAGCAGGGTGCCGCCCGGCTTGATGTCGCTGACCATGTCATACTTCGTGACATAGGACGGGTTGTGGCACGCCACAAAGTCCGCCATGTTGACGAGGTAGGTGGACTTGATCGGCTTTTTGCCGAAGCGCAGGTGGGAGACGGTGACGCCGCCCGACTTCTTCGAGTCATAGGAGAAGTAGCCCTGCGCGTACATATCGGTGTGGTCACCGATGATTTTGATGGAGTTCTTGTTGGCACCGACCGTACCGTCGGAGCCGAGACCCCAGAATTTACAGGAGTGCGTGCCCTCCGGCGTGGTGTCCGGATTCTCACCGACCGGCAGGGACAGGGGGGGCACGTCGTCCTCAATGCCGATGGTGAAGCGCTTCTTCGGCTCCGCCGCCATGGCGTTGCGGTACACCGCGATGATCTGGCCGGGGACGGTGTCCTTCGAGCCGAGACCGTAGCGGCCGGTATACACCGGAACGTTGGCAAAGCGGCTGTCCTTCAGAGCGGCACACACATCGAGATACAGCGGCTCACCGATGGAGCCCGGCTCCTTCGTGCGGTCAAGCACCGAAATGCTCTTGACCGTCTCGGGCAGCGCGGCAATCAGATGCTTCGCGGAGAACGGACGGTACAGACGTACCTTCACGAGCCCCCACTTTTCACCGGCGGCGTTCATGTGCTCGATGGTCTCCTCGATGGTCTCGTCCACGGAGCCCATGGCGATGATGACGTGCTCCGCATCCGGCGCACCGACATAGTTGAACAGCTCATAGTGGGAGCCAACCTTCTCGTTGACCTTGTGCATGTATTCCTCGACGATCTCCGGAACGGCATCGTAGTAGGTGTTGCACGCCTCACGGGCCTGGAAGAAGATGTCGGGGTTCTGCGCCGTACCGCGCTGCACCGGATGCTCCGGGTTCAGCGCATGCTGACGGAAGCGGGCCACCGCCTCCTTGTCGAGCATCTCCTCGAGATCCTTGTAATCCCAGACCTGGATTTTCTGGATTTCGTGCGAGGTGCGGAAGCCGTCAAAGAAGTGCAGGAACGGCACGCGGCCCTTGATGGCGGCAAGGTGCGCTACGGCGCCGAGATCCATGACCTCCTGCACGCTGGAGGAGCACAGCATGGCATAGCCGGTCTGACGACATGCGTAGATGTCGGAGTGGTCACCGAAAATGGAGAGAGCATGAGAGGCGAGCGCGCGGGCCGAAACGTGGATGACGTTCGGGAGCAGCTCACCGGCAATTTTGTACATGTTGGGAATCATGAGCAGCAGGCCCTGCGACGCCGTGTAGGTCGTGGTCAGAGCGCCCGCGGCGAGCGAGCCGTGTACGGCACCGGCGGCACCGGCCTCCGACTGCATCTCAGCGACCTTGACCGGACGGCCGAACAGGTTCTTCTGTCCGTTGGCGGCCCAGACATCCGTCACTTCCGCCATAACCGATGACGGGGTGATGGGATAGATTGCGGCAACATCGGTGAACGCATACGATACGTGTGCGGCAGCGTTGTTGCCATCCATGGTTTTGAACTTTCTTGCCATGAATGTTTGTCCTCCTTTATTATACTATTAAAAAAGGCAAAGCTTTTTTTAACCACCACACATTCTATCACATTTTCAGGGGGGTGTAAAGGCTTTCCGTGGGGATTTTTGAGTTTTTACGAAATTTTCACAAGGGGCTTGTGCGTTTTTTCGTGCAGGTTATGCCGGGGTGTCGGGTCGATATCCGTCGGTGCCTGCAGGGAGCTTTAGCGGGCACTTCCCGGCAAAAAGAGGGACCCTTGACGGGGAAAATTGAAAATTTAAAAAAATTCGGAAAATTTGCTTGACAAGCCCCGGTGTTTACTATATAATAAAGTGCACCCTTTGAGAGGGGCTTTTTCATGGCGGTATAGCTCAGTTGGCTAGAGCATGCGGTTCATACCCGCAGTGTCGTTGGTTCAAATCCAACTACCGCTACCAGACGGCCCGATGGTCAAGCGGCTAAGACACCGCCCTTTCACGGCGGTAACACGGGTTCGATTCCCGTTCGGGTCACCACTTTTATCATGCGCGTATAGCTCAGCTGGTTAGAGCGCTTGCTTCACACGCAAGAGGTCAGCGGTTCGAGTCCGTTTACGCGCACCAGAGGAAAGACCGGATGCTTTATGCATCCGGTCTTTCTTACTGTCTTCCGGGAGGGCACACCCGCCCGGAAACGGGAGCTCAGAGGGAGCCGGAGACGGTCAGCGTGGTGGTGCCCGGCGTGACGCTCCATATGCCGGTGGCGGGATTTTGCGTATAGGTGGCGGCCGGAACGGTGATGCGGCCCGCCACGGTGGCAAATTCTCCGGTGGCCGCGGAATAGGTGTAGTTGCCCTCCTGCGGCCAGACATCTCCGTTCAGTGTCACGGTCAGGGGAGCGCGCAGGATCGGGTTGAAGGTGTCCGTTACCGTGAGGGCGGCTCCGGCGTCCGCGGGAGCGGTGCCCGTGTTCTGCAGGATAAACGTATAGAGGAGCTCTCCGTTTTCCGCCACGGAGGTCGGACTGACCGATTTCAGAATGGTCAGCTGCGGCTCGGCAACGGAGGTGACGGTCTCCTCGGCCGTGACGGCTTCCGCAAGGCCACCTCCGGTCAGAGAGGCCGTGTTGCGGATCTGCGCCTCGGCGCCGGGGTTGGCATAGGCGTTGACCCGTGCGCGGTAAATGAGAACCGTGCTCTGTCCGGCAGGAACGCGGAGGCCGCTGATGACGAGAGGCGGGCCGGCGGTGACGGTCGGGGCCGCCTGCAGCACCCCTCCGACATAGTACAGCACCGGGTCTCCGGTATACGTCAGCGGGGTCAGGGTGCCGCCGCCGAAGGCGTAGGCACCGAGATCGTCGGTGACGGTCAGATCGGTGTAGTCGGCGGTTCCGGTGTTCCGCAGCGTGAGGACATACGTGAGTGTGTCGTCGGCGCGGTAGGAGTCGATGACGGCTTTCTTCTGCAGCTCCAGCACCTGGGTGATCTCGCCGGTGACGATATTGGAGCTGATGGTCATTCCGTTATAAGACAGTGTGGCCTGGTTGGTGAATTGAGCCATGGGCAATCATCCTTTCTGCAGACAGCCTGTCTGCATTCACTACTATATGCGGCGGCCGCCGTTTCCGTGCGCGGCCGTCCGCTGTCTGCGCCGGAGGCACGGCCTGTAAAAGAGCACGGAAAGGGCCTTGTCATTTCCCGGAATTTGTGGTATAGTGTACATTGTATACTTAAGACTTCGCGGGAGGCTTTTCGGTCTTTGGCCGTGAAGGCCGCAGAGAGGATGGATAGGATGAGTCGGTCATTGATTACCCCCCGGTGCAGGAGGATTTTTGCCTGTCTGCTGCTGTTTATCGGCATATTTGCCGTGGTATATCAGCTGGCATCCGGTGAGATGAAGGACAGTACCACCGCCTCGGAGGCGCAGAAGCTGCTGTATCCCTGCGGACTCGGGCTGCTGCTCGGCGGCCTGTCGGCCCTGTGGCTCGGTATCCGACTGAAGCTGATGGATACGGGAGCGCCGGTCGGTCGGCTGTTTTTCCCGATGCTGAGTGCGCTGCTCGCCTTTATCGGTATGGGACTTGCCTATATCTGGGTGGGAATGTGGCCTGTCGGCAGCAAGACCGGCATGATCGTGGATATGCATCACCAGTATGCGCCGCTGCTGGCCGAGCTGCGGGATACCCTGCTCCACGGAGACAGCCTGCTGTATACCTTTGACGTGGGACTCGGTGCCAGCTATCTGCCTCTGTTCGGCTACTATCTGGCGAGCCCGTTCAATCTGCTGCTGCTTCTGTTCCCCGAGAACCTGCTGCCGGAGGCTCTGCTTGTTATCACGCTGCTGAAAAATATGCTGACCGCTGCGCTGTTCTGCGCCGCCGTACAGTATATTTACGGCAAGCGCAGCTATGCGGCGGTGGCGGTTTCGCTGATGTATTCCATGATGATGTATCTGATTGCGTATTCGTGGAACATCATGTGGCTGGACTGCGTCATGATGCTGCCTCTCGTGGTGCTCGGCTTTGAAAAGCTGATGCGGGAGGGCAAATACCTGACCTATGTGCTGTCCCTCGGCTATACGCTGTATGCCAACTATTATATCGGTTTTATGGTGTGCCTGTTCCTCACGCTGTACTATGTGGCCTTCTGCCTGCGCCGCAAGCGCAGCATGGCGGAGTTGGCCGGCGGCTTCCTGCGGTTTGCCCTCGGCTCACTGGCCGGCGGCATGCTCGCCATGGTGATTCTGGTGCCGGTGGTGATGGCGCTCGGCCAGACCTCGGCGGCCGGCGGAGATTTCCGCGATTTCGCTGCCAACTTCAGCATGTTTGACCTGATCGGCCAGCATCTGTATTCCGTGAAGCCGACCATCCGCTCGGGCAACCTGCCCAACGTGTACTGCGGGATTCTGGCGGTGCTGCTGGTGCCGGTTTTTGCTACGACCAAGGCCATTCCGGCGCGGCGGCGCGCCGCCTATCTCGGGCTGCTCGGACTGCTCGGGCTCAGCATGGTCATCAACAATTTTGACCTGCTGTGGCACGGGCTGCATTCCCCGAACGATCTGCCTTACCGTTTCTCCTTTATCTATTGCTTCTTCCTGCTGCTGATTGCGTATGAGACACTGCTGCATGTACGGGAGCTGACCGTGCGGCAGATTGTCGGCTCCTGCGGAGCGTTTCTTCTCTACCTGGTGGTGGAGGAGAAGTTCGGCGGTGATGCCTATACCTTCGATACGCTCTATCTGAGTCTGGCCATTGCCCTCGGATACATCCTGCTGCTGGTGCTGGCCACGCGCCGCCGGGTGCTGAAGGAGGCCTCCTATGCGCTGATTCTGACGGCCGTGGTGGCCGAGATGGTGACGGGAGCCTCGGCGGGCTTTACCAAGCTTAACGCGCAGGAGTATTTTACGGCGCACGAGCACTATGTCGATAACGACATCACCAAGGCGACGCGTCAGGCAGTGGCCGCCATGGAGAGGCTCGGTGACAGCGCGACCGACAACGGCTTTTACCGGCTGGAGTTCCTGCCGCGGCGTACCTCGGTGGACACGGCGCTGTTCGACTACAACGGAATTACGGTGTTCGCGTCCAGCAATTCCTACAACGAGACACGGATGATGGGCGGTCTCGGCTATGCGGTCAACGGCGTCAACAGTCATCTGTTCCGCTATTTTGTCCCTGCCTCCGATTCGCTGCTCGGTATTCGCTATATTGCCATGACCGATGCCTACACGCCGTCCCCGTATCTGGAGAAAAAGGACACGGTGACGGTCGGCTCACAGAGCTATACCGTTTACGAAAACACGCTGGCGCTTCCGCTCGGCTATATGATCCGGCCGGAGGCCAAGCTGTGGAACTATTCGTATTACAGCCCGTTTGTATCCCAGAATTCGCTGCTGTCTGCCATGACCGGCAACAGCGGGGACGTTTTCCGGCTGCAGCAGATCCGGTCCCAGGATTCGTCGGCGACCGTGACCGGCACCTATGCCTTTTCCATGCAGAAGGGACAGACCGCCACCTATGTGTCCACGGCGCAGAGCGACGGGCGGGTTTATGTTCATGTGGACTGCCGCGCCGCCAAGAGTATTTCGGTGCGGGTGCGCCGCAGTGACCCGACCAGGATCGATCCCTCGACGGGGGAGCCGATGACCGACTCCACCGATTGGTCCGTGACGACGTATGAGCCCTATATTGTCGATGCGGGTGACCTGAAGGCGGGCGACACCGTCTCCGTCACCGTACATACGGAGAATGCCTGCTCCGGCAACATCTATGTGGCACAGCTGGACGGGGAGGCGTTGGAACGCGATCTGGAGACCCTGCGCGCCGGCGGTATGAAGGTGACGACCTTTACCGATACTAAAATTGAGGGCACGGTGCGGGCCGAGTCCGCCGGGGTGCTGTTTACCTCCGTTCCGTTTGACGAGGGCTGGACGGTGACGGTGGACGGCAAGCGCGTGGAAACCTATGCCATCGGAGATGCCATGCTGGCCTTTGACGTGGAGGCCGGGGAGCATACCGTGACCATGACCTTCTGTCCGAAGGGACTGTGGCTCGGTATCGGGCTGACGGTGGGCGGCATTCTGCTGCTGGTGCTGTTGTGCCATGCCCGGACGCTGCGTACCTTTACGGAGACCGGCGAGACACTGCCGTTTGAGCTGCCGGAGGACGACGAAACGGAGGAAGCGGCGGAGGATACACCGCGGCCGGATCCGAGCACGGAGGCCGTACCGCTCGCAGATTTTACCCCGCAGCCGAAGGAGGCCCCCTCCGCCCCGGAGACGGAGGATCCTATGCGGCAGGCTTCACCGACACTGGAGCAGCTGCTGGCGGATGTGGTCTCGGAGTCCCGGACGGAGGCTCCTGAGAACCCGGGCGCATCCGATACGCCGCAGGAGCCGCGCAAATAAACGGCAAAAACGGAGACGAAGCACGGCGAAGGATGAAGGGAGAGTGCCGGATGAGACAAAAACATCGCGGAGCGGCGGTCGCCGCGGGATGGCTGGCGATTCTGATGCTGCTGTCCGGCTGCTCTACACTGCCGCAGCCGAATACCTCCTCCGATACCGTGTCCGGAGAAGAAAACTCGGGGGTATTACTGCCGCAGCGTTCCTCTGAGCCGTGGCTGGCTTACCGTGCCGCGGATTCACTGCATCCCTGCCGCGCCTCATCGCGCGTCAACCGACAGCTGCTGTCGCTGCTGTATGAGGGACTGACGCGCGTGGATGCCGCGTGGGAGGCGCAGGCGGCGCTGGCCTCCGCATGGGAGCTGACGGACGCCACGCATCTGACGGTGGCGCTGCGGGAGGGGGCCGTGTTTTCCGACGGAACCCCGGTGACGGCCGAGGACGTGGTGACCTCCTTTCGGGCGGCCAAGGCCAGCTCCTATTACGGGAGCCTGCTTCAGAACGTATCCTCCGTCCGTGCACAGGACGAACGCACGCTGACGGTGACGCTGACGGGGGCGGACCCTCTGGCCGCCAATGCGCTGTCCTTCCCCGTGTTCCGGGAGGCGGGAGAAACCTGCCTCGGAACGGGATCGTACCGTGCGGAGGGGACAGCGCTTGTGGCCAATCCCTACGCCGTGACCGCCCCGGCCGAGTCGCGTTGGGAGCTGCGGGATGTCAGCCGGGAGGATGAGATGGCCTATGCTCTGGAGACGGGGGACATTGCCTATTATTTCACAGAGCTGTCGGAGGGAAAGCTGCCGCGGACGCTCGGCTCTGTCGGACAGACGGCCGTGACGCTGAACGAGCTGCTGTTTCTCGGGGTCAACGCCTCGCAAAAGCCGTTTTCCGAGGCGGCCGTGCGCACGGCGCTGTCGGCGGCGCTGTCGCGTCGGGCGCTCTGCACCGGCGTGCTGCAGGGCTGTGCGGTCCCCGCGGTGACGCCGTTTATCCCCACCTGGAGCGGGGCTAAGACGCTTTCGGGCTGGAGCGAAACAGAAAATGTTGCATTAGCTGTTGCAAAATGGCAGGAGTTAGGGTATAATAACTGGGATGCCGAGTTGCTGGTGTGTGCGGATCGGCCGCTGCATGCCGAGGTAGCGCAGGAGCTTGCGGCGCAGTGTGCCGCCGCGGGACTGACGCTTCAGGTGGTGTCGGTGGATGCCGGGGAATACGCCTCGCGGATTGCGCGCGGGCGGTTTACGCTGTATCTCGGGGAAATCCGGTTTTCCGCTGATCTGAGCCTGCGCCCGCTGCTGCAGGCCGGGGGCGCGGCCTCGGCCGGCGTTTCCGCAGAGAGCCGGATGTGCTACAGCCGTTACTTGGCGGGCGAGCTGTCGGCGGAGGAATTCTGTGCGGAGTTCCTGTCGGATATGCCGTATATTCCGCTGGGCTGGAGGCAGGGACTCGGTGTTTACCGCACGGATGTCCGGGAGGTTTCCCCCTCGGGAGCGCGGGCCTATGACGGAATCGAGCACTGGACGGTCGGCTGACGGCCGGAGCGGTGTCTGTATGACGCAGAAAGAAAGGCGAGTGAGCATATGATTCAAATTGAAAATCATTTGGGGACGATCGAGATTTCACAGGGATATTTTTCTTATCTGATCGGGAATGCCGCCTCCTCCTGCTACGGTGTGGCGGGGATGGTCAAAAGCGGGCCGAAGCAGGGACTTCGTGCGCTTCTTTCGCGGAGAGTGTATGCGGATGACGGCATCCGTGTGCGCAGTGAGGGAAAAAAGCTGATTGTGGATTTGCATATTACCGTAATCTACGGTATGAATATTTCCGCCATTGCCAAAAGCATTGTCAATAAGGTGCGCTATGTGGTGGAGGAAGCGACCGGGCTCAGTGTCAAGCAGGTCAATGTGTTCATTGACGGCATGAAGACGGAGTAACACGACACCCTACAGAAAATCGGAGAAGGCGGGTACGGCCTGTTTACGGAAAGCGGCCGTCTTGCCCCGCCCAAAGGAGTGCTGAAATCTTGATACAAGGAAGCAAGCTGCGCGACGCGATCATTTCCGCCGCAAACGTGATGTCCGCCGAAAAGCAGGCGGTGGATGCCCTGAATATTTTTCCCGTGCCGGACGGTGACACCGGAACCAATATGTCGATGACCATTTCGGCGGCGGGACGGGAGCTGGCCCGTCTGCAGGAGCCGACGGTAACCGAGGTGGCGGATGCGGCCTCGGCGGCCATGCTGCGTGGCGCGCGCGGAAATTCCGGCGTGATTCTCTCGCTGCTGTTCCGCGGATTTTCCAAGGGGCTCAAGGGCAAGAAGGAAGCGGACGGTGCCGATCTTGCGGCGGCGCTCGGGCTCGGTGTTGAGGCTGCCTATAAGGCAGTTATGAAGCCGACCGAGGGCACGATCCTGACTGTGGCGCGTGAGGCGGCGGCGGCCGGAACCAAGGCGGCGGAAACGGATGCGTCGGTGCTGCCGGTGTGGAGCGCTCTGTGCGTCGAGGCGGAGGCCTCGCTGGAGCGTACCCCCGAGCTGCTTCCCGTTTTGAAAAAGGCGGGTGTGGTCGATGCCGGAGGCAAGGGCTTCTGCCTGATTCTGCGCGCAATGGAGCAGGTGTTTGCGGGCGGCGATATCGTGAGCGGCGATGTGTCGGCGGAGCCGGCGCAGAAGCAGATCAGCGCGGCCGGCTCCTTTGAGACGGATATTCGCTTTACCTACTGCACGGAATTTATTGTGGCGCGCGACAAGGAATGCACCAAGGATCCGCTGTCGCTGCGCGCATTTCTGGAATCCATCGGAGACTGTGTGGTCGTGGTGGATGATGACGAGATCATCAAGGTGCATGTGCATACCAATGACCCCGGCCGCGCGCTGCATGAGGCGATCGAATACGGCCAGTTTGAAACGGTCAAGGTGGAAAACATGCGGATACAGCATAAGAATGCGGGCTGGGTGGAGACGCCCCCCGAGGCCTCCGTGCCCGAGACGCCCGCGTATACCGAGCCGGAGGAGGCCTACGGCTTTGTGTCGGTGGCGGCCGGTGATGGCATCCGCGAGCTGTTTTCCGATCTCGGCTGCGGCCAGATCGTATCCGGCGGCCAGACCATGAATCCGTCCACCGACGACATCCTGCATGCGGTGGAGGCTACGCCTGCCAAGGTGGTATATGTGCTGCCGAACAACAAGAATATCATTCTTGCGGCGGAGCAGGCTATCCCGCTGGCCAGCCGTGAGGTGCACGTGCTGCCGACCCGTACCATTCCGCAGGGCGTGTCTGCTCTGCTGGCCTTTGATCCGGAGGCATCGGTGAAGGAGAACCTGCTGGCCATGACCAAGGCGGCCGACAGTGTGTCCACCGGCCAGGTGACGTTTGCCGCGCGTGACAGCGATTACGACGGCAAGCAGATCCGCGAGGGCCAGATTCTGGCGCTGGATAGCGGAAAGATCGATTTTGTGGATGAGGAAGTAACCCACGCGGCAGTCAAGCTGACCCGTCATCTGATCAACGCCCGGCGGGCGGACGGCCGCGCGGTGGAATATGTCACGCTGATGTACGGTAAGGGCGTCTCCGAAGCGCAGGCGGAGGAGGTGGCGGCCGGCCTTCGTCAGAAGTACGGCACGGAGCTGGATATTACGCTGCTGGATGGCGGACAGCCGGTGTATTACTACATCATTTCGGTAGAGTGATTCCGGGGATTGGGACAGTCTGAGAGGCTGCCGCTTTGGCGGCAGCCTCTTTTGCATACACTTGAATTTTGAGAAGCGGCCGATGGCGGCGGAGGGAGGCGGCAGCCTTGCTGCAGTGGGACACACCGGTACAGTACATCAAGGGCGTGGGCGAAAACCGCGCGGCCCTGCTCGGGCGGCTGGACATCCGCACCGTCGGGGATTTGCTGCGGCATTATCCGCGGGATTACGAGGACTGGGCCTCGGCGGTACGCATCGACGAGGCCCCGCTCGGGGAGCCGTGCTGTATTCTGGCAACGGCCGTTACCGCGCCGCAGGCCCAGCGTATCCGACAGGGAATGGTGCTGTATAAGTTTACGGTGAGCGACGGCCACAGCGGTATGCAGGTAACCCTGTTCAATAACCGGTTTGCGGCGGACAAAATTCAGGTCGGCCGTACCTACCGGCTGTATGGCCGTGTCACCGGAGGCTTTGTGCGGCGCGAAATGGCATCGCCGCGGATCGAGCCGATGACCGAGGAGGGGCGTCTGCACCCGGTGTACGGTCTGACGGCCGGCCTCACCTCGCGTGCCGTGGAAAAAATGGTGGCCACGGCGCTGGAGGCGCTGGACCCGGCACTGCTTACGGAGGACTGTCTGCCGGAGGAGCTGCGGACGCAGTACGGCCTGTGTGACCGCGCGTTTGCCCTGCGGCAGATTCATCGGCCGGACAGCCGCGAGCAGGCGGGCCGTGCCCGTCGGCGGCTGGCGTTTGAGGAGCTTCTGGTGCTGCAGCTCGGGCTGATGCGGCTGAAGTGCCGCGGCAAGGGGAGCACTCCGGCGGTGGTCACCCGCGACACCCGTGAGGCGTTCGCCGCCTCCCTGCCGTTTACGCTGACCGGTGCTCAGCAGAAGGCCATTGCCGACTGTGTGAGGGATATGCAGAGCGGCCATCCGATGAGCCGCCTGATTCAGGGGGACGTCGGCAGCGGCAAGACGGCCGTGGCCGCCGGAGTCGCCGCCGTGCTCATTCAGAACGGCTGGCAGGCGGCCATGATGGCGCCGACGGAAGTGCTCGCGCGCCAGTACGAGAAAAGTCTTGGCCCGCTTCTTGACCAGGCGGGCGTGACATGGGAGACCGTGACGGGCTCGACGCCCGCCCGTGAAAGGGAGGCGGTTCTTGAGCGCGCTGCGGCGGGAACCGTCGATGTGCTGTTCGGAACTCAGGCGCTTTTGGAGGACGACGTGCGCACGCCCTGCTGCTCGCTTGTCGTCATCGACGAGCAGCAGCGCTTCGGCGTAGCTCAGCGCGAGGCCCTGG